>SKHA01000363.1 GCA_007117185.1 Spirochaeta sp.
CCACCCCCGAGGAAGGACCGTCCAATAGGCAGGTCCTTGCGGTTTCCCGGCCACTGCGGAAGAACCTGATAGCCTACGTTGCCCCGGGCCGCGCCACTTTCGGCGGTGAGAACCGCTTCCGGCCAGAGTTCCGCCATGGCAAGGCGGCCGTTGGCGAAGAACGACACGTGCTCCAGGAAGTTCCCACTGAGAGCGTCCTGCGGGAAGGTGTCCCGGATCAGGTTGGTCCACAGTTCTACCCCTTCAAGGAGAATGGGATCGTCCAGGTCGGTCTGATAGTTCTCGTCGAAGCCGTCAAGGCCCATTGACTTAACCACCGCCAGGAACGCCCGGGCCATTCCGCCAGGCTCGCTGACAGACGCGGAGTACCCGTACAGGTCTTCCGTGAGGGTCTCTCCGGCTACAGTGGCACCTGCAGGGCGGGTGAAAAACCGTGCCACTTCGTGCAGCTCTTCCCATGTCTGGGGTGGTGCTAGGTCACGGCCGTACTCCGCGCGAAATGCCTGGCGCTCACCAGCGTGTTCGAACCAGTCGGTGCGATAGACCATGATCGGTGACATGGGGTTGCGTGCAAAGGCGATGATCTCCCCAGGGCGAAGCAGTTCGTTGGTCATGTGGGAGTTAATGACTGGCTCGGGGTAGTGCTCATACGGGTCGAATCCCTTGCGCTCCATATGAGGGCGAAGGTCCGCCACGTGCTCGTAGAAATACCCGAACCAACCGGGGCTGTGGTAGCCGATGTCCCATTCTCCGTCGGGAGCGTCAAGCTGAAAGCGCTGCCATACCTGGTCCGGCGGGAGCACCTCCATCTCGATCTTGATACCGGTCATCTCTTCATAGAGGGGAATGAAGTACTCCTCCATGGGACCCACGTGGGAGCCGGGGTGTTCACCGATCCGGATGGTGATCTGCTCCGGTGCGGATGCCTCCCGGCAGCCCCCGGCAAAGACAAGACCCGGAACAATCAGCAGAGCCAGGACGAATGCGACTGTGCGCATATTCTGTTCACGATGATTTCTGACCAAAATAAACCTCCTTACGGGTTCGTGTTTTGTCAATGCTACCATGAAGTTGCCATTTGTCAAGCTTTTTATTTACATTTTTACTGACCACTTGTTTTTGGTATATACCAATCATGCACCCCGGGTGGCTTGGACACGACGCGGAAAAACGCGTAGTATCCGGGATTAACGGGAGCACATTATTTCAACACAGACAAACCCCGGGATCCGCAACGTGGCGATCATCGCCCACGTCGATCACGGGAAGACCACCCTGGTGGATGCAATGTTTCGCTGCAGCGGCCTCTTTCGGGAGGGACAGAACGTAGACGATCGGTTGATGGACAACATGGACCTGGAGCGGGAACGGGGCATCACCATCGCCGCCAAGAACTGCGCGGTGCGCTGGAAAGACGTCAAGATCAACATTATCGATACCCCGGGCCACGCTGACTTCGGAGGTGAGGTGGAGCGCGCTCTGAGCATGGCCGACGGAGCGCTGCTGCTGGTGGATGCGGCGGAGGGTCCCTTGCCGCAAACGCGATTTGTCCTGAACAAGACCCTGGAAGCGGGGCTTAAGGTGATCGTGGTGATCAACAAGATCGACCGCAAGGACGCCCGGCCGGTGCAGGTTCTTGATGAGGTGAGTGACCTCTTTATCGATCTCGATGCCACCGACGAGCAGATGGAGTTCCCCCTCCTGTACGCCGTTGGGCTGGAGGGAATCGCCAAAACATCGCTGGACGGTCCCGACGAGGGGCTGGAGATCCTGCTGGATACCATTCTGGAGGAGATACCGCCGCCGGTGGTCCATCCAGACCGGCCCTTCCAGATGCTGGTCAGCGACCTGGGGTACTCGGACTATCTGGGGCGGTTGGCGGTAGGCAAAACGTTCAACAAGTCGGTAGCCGGAGCGGATGCACTGACCCGAATAGACCATTCCGGGGCAATAAAACCCCTGAAGGTGGGCACCGTTCAGGTGTACGAGGGACTCACTCTGGCGGCGGCGGACCGGGTGGAACCGGGAGACATCGTAGTCCTCTCCGGCATCGACGAGGTCCACATCGGGGATACGATCTGTACCCGGGAGGCACCACGGGCGCTGCGGCGCATCGCCGTGGACGAGCCCACCGTAGCGATGCTCTTTATGCGCAACACCGGTCCCTACGCCGGGCGGGATGGCAAGCACGTCCAGGCCACCAAGCTGGGTGAACGCCTCAAGCGGGAAACCCTGCGCAACGTCTCCCTCCGGGTGGAAGACAGCGAGGACCGGGAGGGATTCCTGGTCAGCGGCCGCGGTGAGTTCCAGATGGCGATCCTTATCGAGACGATGCGCCGGGAGGGCTACGAGATGTGCGTCGGACGCCCCCAGGTGATCTACGGCGAGAAAGACGGGGTGCGCACCGAACCGATAGAACGGGTCTTCATCGACTGCGGCGAGGGTTTCACCGGGATCGTCACCGAGAAGCTCTCGGTCCGGCGGGGCCGGATGATCGCCCTGAACAACCACGGCAGCGGCCGGGCGCGGCTGGAGTTCAGCGTTCCTTCCCGGGGGCTGATCGGGTTCCGGGACGAACTGCTGACAGATACCCGCGGTACCGGCATCATGAACGCCTACCTTGAAGGGTACGAGCCGTATCGGGGAGACTTTCCAACCCGCTTCACCGGTTCACTGGTGAGTGACCGCATGGGCACCTCGGTCCCGTACGCGCTGTTCAACCTTGAACCGCGGGGCGTGATCTTTATCGGCCCGGGTCAGCCGGTCTACGAGGGTATGATCGTGGGAGAACACAATCGCGATAACGACCTGGACGTGAACCCCTGCAAGACAAAGAAGCTGACCAACATCCGGGCTGCCAACCGGGACGAGAACGTCGTTCTTACCCCGTACCATGTGATGACCCTGGAGGCGGCGATCAACTTCATCCGGGAAGACGAACTGGTGGAGATCACCCCCGCTTCGATGCGGATCAGGAAACGGGTCCTCACCGCCAGCGACCGCAAGCGCCTGCGCTGACCCTCCGATCAGGGCAGCGTCACACCTGCCCGACGGCGCTTCTCAGCGACCCCGGGCGCGGGCCTGTTCGGCAACGGCGGTGGCGGGGGCGATACCGGCGGCTTCCTGAAAGAGCCGCCGGGCTTCCGCAGGCCGCGAACCCTCAACGGCGAGCCCCAGGAGGAACGTCGCCATCTGGGCGGTAACCGGGTCTTCCCGGGACAGGGCCGGGCGACGTTCGAGCAGGGTACGCAGCACCCTCTCTCCGCTGGCGGCGTCACCCCCGGCCAGGGAGATCTCCGCCACCAGCAGCGCATAATCCGGGTACCAGGGTACATCCGGGCTCGGCTCAAGGTCTGTAAGCACGTCCCAGGCGTCGTCCTCCTCGTCCAGCAGGTACAGGCTGTAGGCTAAATAGAACCCCGCCTGGTCACGTTCGGCACCATCAGCAAAATCCCAGGCATCCTCAAAATAGAAAGACGCTTCCTCGATCTCTCCGGCGTTAAACGCCTCAAGACCCTGCGCGATGAGCTCCCCGGGGCTCTCCGCTCCAACCCAGGAAATCTCCGGTGCCAGCGCTGCCTCAGAAGCGCGGACCCCCGCCACCACGGTCTCTCGGTTCTGGTTGGCTTCGGTGGTGACAAGGCGACGCACTCGGCTCTCAAGAAGTCCCCGGACCCCCTCTCCAGAGGAACTGTCGCCTGCCCCGTCAAACACGATTGTGTATTCACCCGGATCGGCATAACGCCGGGTGACCGTACCCAGAACAACCTCCAGATACGCTCCCGACTCCAGACGGACCCGCCCCCGGGCAGGAACAGGATCGCCGATCCTCAGTGGCTGCCAGCGCCCGCCCTGCTGAATCTCCACCGTTCCCTCCAGATACGCCGCCAGGGCAGTTTGACCGACCACCGAGACGGACACTGAAACGAAGAGCAACGCTGCCAGGAAGGCGGCTCGGGAACGCATTTTTACCATTATTATTTCCCCCGGCCCAAAGATACCACAACAGCCGGAAAAGACGAATATCCTGCCGAATATGGTACAATCAGCCATGAATCTTTTGATCGAAAACGTCGCGATGGTGGCAACTGCTGCGGGCCCGCTGGAAGACCAGGACATTCTGATCAGGGACGGCGTCGTCACCGCCATCACCCCACACCAGCCACACCAGCCTCACCGGTCATCGCCGGGTACGACCACCTCAGACGCGCAGGTGATCCCGGGAGAGCGCTGTCTGGCCATGACCGGTTTCAAGAATGCCCACATTCACGCGGCGATGACCCTCCTGCGGGGCTACGG
>SKHA01000364.1 GCA_007117185.1 Spirochaeta sp.
GATGCGCTTTCCCGTTCTGCCGGTGACGATGAGGAGTGCCGCTGCTACCGGAAGAACTGTTGCCAGGAAGAGCAGCAGCGGTGGCGTCGGGGGTGCTGCCAACCCGAAGAAGACAAGAAGCGCCGCCGGAACCGGCGGCGCCAACCACAGAACTGCTATTGGGGGTCTGTTGTCGCGGGTGTATCTCACATAAGAATTTACTGCAGCACTGACCGTGTAGCTTCTCTGGCGGCGTCACGAACCCGCCGGGGATAGTTCTCGATGAGGGTGGTATAGAACAGCGCGTCGTACGCTACGGGAAACCGCAGAAGCTCCAGATTCTGGATCACCGCCAGCACGATCTGCGTGTTGTACGGCCGGTCCGTCTCGCTGTAGGTGTTCACCAGACGCAGGTACTGGGTCAGCCGCTGCGCCGCCCCTTCAGTACCCATAGCCCCCAGAGTGGCAATTGCTTCCAGGAGGGGCCCTGAGGAGATGCGGCCGCGCTCGAAATCCAGAACTGTCTCGTTGAAGTGCCTGATAACCGTCGCCGTGGCGTCGCCGAAAGCACCCTCCCGCAGCACAGCCGCGGCGGCGTATCGAATTTGCCGGAACTCCTCGAGCTCAAGGAGGTCGCGGGTGGTGCGACCCAGGATGTCCCCAAGAGTCTCCTGCGCCAGCAGCAGTTTGTCCTGTTCATTGAGGATGTCGCCACCGATGAAGAAGAGGAGCGCCGGGCGCCGCTCCGCCAGGGGGCGCGCCAGGATAAACGCAAAGGCCATCTCCCGCAGGTCCCCCGGCAGGCTTTCTATCGCCTCCCGGGCAACGGACGTGATGAGTTCGGGGTACTGCAGCAGGATCGTGTCGACGAGAATATTGAACGAAGTGGGGCTCTGCAGCTGCCGAATCGCCCGCAGCGCCGCTGAAACGACCTGCAGATCCGGTCGACCTCCGCTGGCGTACTGAATGTGCTGCCGCCGAACCCAGTCGTTCAACCCGGCGATCACCTGGGGCACCTCCCCGGCAATACCACCCAGCACGGTAAGAATCCGAATCCGCGCGGTGGACTCGTTGTAATCCTGGAAGAGGCGCCAGAGCTCTCCGGCGGCGGGAACGTAGTTGCCCGCTTCGACCCGGTTAACCGCAACCAGCGCGACCTCCCGCAGATTGGGCTCCTGAGGCAGCTGGGCGGAGTTGCTGACCACGTACTGCAGCGCCTGCAGGTACAGCGGGCCGAAAAACGCCGGGTCTTCAGACTCGGCGGCCCGTAACACCTCCAGCTTGGTCTGCAGATTTGCGGACGCGAAGTTAGCCTGGAACGTCTCCAGGCGCTGCTCCTGGGCAAACGTCAGGGAAAACCCGGAAAAGACCAGCAAGCCCATGAGCACGATCGCTTTGCACTTGCAGAATGCAGTGGTTGTCATGGAGCTATAATACTTGAAAAAAGTCGATGCTTCAACGGCGTTTTTGAAAACGCCGCTGGAGGGACAATCCATCAACAGTCTTGTGATTACCGGTAAGGGTTGCTATTTTGTCTGAACACGTGATCGCACCACAATTCTACGTCATACAAGTCATGACCGGCGACGAATCAAAGTTCATTCGCCGGGTAGAGCAGCAGCTCACGCTGTCGGGGTTGTCCACCCAGGACTCGCGCCTCTGGTGGCCCCGACGGAGCATGTTCATTCGCCGCCGGGGCAAGCGCCGCAAGACCCTCACCCCGATCTTTCCGGGTTACCTCTTTCTGGAGACCCGCGTCTTCACCCCGGATCTGTACCGACTGTTGCGGCACACCGACTCGTTTGTCCGTTTCCTGCCGGAAAACCTCGACATCAGCCCTCTGGATGAGGAAGGAACCCGGCTCATCCGGCACTTTGTCTCCCATGGGGAAATTGTCCGGGAATCCCGGGTGTTCTTCGACAAGAATAATCGTATTGTAGTCAAGGAAGGACCCCTGAAGGGACTGGAGGGAAGCATCATCAAAGTTGATCGGCGCAAGGGGCGGGCCAAGGTCAGACTGGACCTCTACCAGGAGTCGTTTCAGATTGACCTCGCCTTTGAGACGATGGAGCCGGCCACCCCGGCAGCGGAGCCGTCACCATGAGCAGAGCACGAATTTACGTCATCGGCGCGGGGTTTGCCGGTCGGGCTATAGCCCGGGAGATCCGCGAAAAAGGGGTCTTCGGGCGGGTGGTGGCGTTTCTCGACGATGACCCCGCCAAGATAGGACGGCGCATGGAGGATGTCCCCGTTCTGGGACCCATCGAGGAGGTGGTTGCTCTGGTGGAGAAGAACCCCGCCGACGAGGCGCTGATCGCGATCCCCAGTGCCTCCCGGGAGAAGCTTCGGGAGCTCCACGGGGTTCTGAGAAGAGCCCGATTCAACCGCATTCGCATCCTGCCTACCGTCTCGCAAATCGTCGGTGACGACGCCCACTTCATCCAGACCCGCCAGCTTGATCCACAGGACTTGCTGGGGCGCACGCCGGTGAACATCAACCTCCGGGAAGCGCTCTCGTACCTGCGGGGACGGCGGGTTCTGATAACCGGAGCAGGCGGAAGTATCGGCAGCGAGCTGGCTCGACAGCTTCTCTCCGGAGGGGCGGAGCGGCTGTATCTGCTGGGCCACGGCGAGAACAGCATCTACGAGATCGAGGCGGAGCTGCGGCTGCTGCAGGAAGAGGGTGTGGGTGAGAGCGCCCAGATCGTCCCGGTGATCGGAGAACTCACCGACCGGACCTACCTGGACTTCCTGCTGCAGCGGCTGCGGGCGGACGTGATTTTTCACACCGCCGCGTACAAACACGTCCCGATGATGGAGGCCAACCCCGTAGCGGCGATTCAGAACAACGTCTTCGGTACGCGCAACCTCCTGGAGGCGGCCGGGCAAGCCGGCGTGAGCCGGGTGGTGTTCATCTCCACCGACAAGGCGGTATCGCCGGTCAGCGTGTATGGCGCAAGCAAGAGCCTCGCCGAGAGGATCATGCTGGAGAGCAACCGGCCCTGCGACACCATGGTGGTGCGCTTTGGCAACGTCCTGGCCTCGCGAGGCAGTATCCTGCCCCTCTTCAGGAGACAGATCGAGAAGGGCGGCCCGGTGACGATCACCGACCGCAGGGCCACGCGGTACTTCATGACCATTCCCGAAGCGGTTTCCCTCGTCCTGAAAGCGGGAGGGGTGGGAATCTCCGGGGAGCTGTACGCCCTGGACATGGGCGAACCGGTGAACATCATGGACCTGGCAGAACAGCTCATTCGTTTTTACGGGTACACCCCCGGCCGGGACATCGCGATCCGCGAAACCGGGTTGCGTCAGGGCGAAAAGCTCACCGAGCAGCTGGTCAGCGGCTACGAGACTCTGCGAACAACCCCGTTCGAACGGATATTCCGGGTGGATCGGTCCTCGGCGCCACCGGTTAATCTGGAGCAGCTGCTTGATGATCTGCGTCCGGTGTGTTTCTTTGACCCGACCCGGCCGGAGATATACCGCAATCGCCGCCGATTGCGCCAGGTTCTCACCGGAGCGTTCCCGGATCTGCTGCAAAATCCGCAGGAGCCGGAGTACTGAGATGGAGCGAATTCCCTTCTCCAGACCGGATATCGGTAACGAAGAGATCGAGGCGGTAACGGCGGTTCTGCGAAGCGGATGGCTCACCACCGGCGCCCAGGCACTGGCGTTTGAGCAGGAGTTTGCCCAGCGGACGGGGGCCCGCTACGCCCTGGCGGTGAACAGCGCCACTGCGGGGCTGCACCTGGCTCTGGAGGCTGTAGGGGTGGGGCCCGGCACAACGGTTGTGGTTCCCAGCCTCACCTTCACCGCCACCGCCGAGGTGGCTCATTACCTGGGTGCGCGGGTCTCCTTCGCGGATATCGACTCCGCAACCCTGCTGATCCACCCCGATTCCGTTGCCGAGCGCTGCCAGGCCGCTGCTGATGAGGGATTCCCCGTCGCGGCGATCATCCCCGTCCATTTTACCGGGGCCGTCTGCGACATGCCCGCGATCCGGGCAGTTGCCCGGGCTCATGGAGCGGCGGTGGTGGAAGATGCAGCTCACTCGTTTCCCAGCAGGACCCCCGAGGGATACGCCGGCACCCTGGGAACGGTGGGGGTGTACAGCTTCTACGCCAACAAGACGATCACCACCGGTGAGGGAGGGATGATCTGCACCGACGATGAGACGATCGCCGCCCGCATCAGGACGATGCGCCTGCACGGAATCGACCGGGAAAGCTGGGACCGCTACCAGAGCACCCGCCCGGGGTGGTACTACCAGGTGGTCGCCGCAGGGTATAAGTACAA
>SKHA01000359.1 GCA_007117185.1 Spirochaeta sp.
CTACATCTCGGAAGAACAATTTCGTAATCGCATTACCCGGGCTGTCCGGGATCCAATCACATTCATCGAGAGTGCAGACCCCCAGATAATCAGTCGTCGCGTAGAGGCGATGGAAGCGTGGGCCGAGCAGCTGGAACGGGACCTGGCAAATCGGGAAGCCGAGGCCACCAGAGAGTTTCTGCAGCTTCAGCAGCGGCTGGAAGAGACCCGCGGCGAGGGAGCGGCTCTCCTGACCGCCGCGGAGGCTCGTGCTGCCCGGGAGCGGGAAGGGCTGGCGGCCACCTTCATGGAGCTGCTGGCGTTGCAGCAGGAACGCTTTCAGGCAGAGATCGTTGAGCTGGCGCGTCAACTGGAAGAATCCCGGGAGGATGCCCTGGCGTTCCGACGGGGTGCCGTTGTGATGGCAACGCGGTCTCTCTTCGGCTCGATCCGCGAGGTGGATGATGCGACGATTGACCGCGCGGTGGCGCTGCGACTGGCGGAGCCGCAGATCGAGGCGGACGAGTTGCTTGCCCGGGTCAACGAGACGCTTCCGGAAGAAGCCCCACAGCTGCATAAACGGCACGTTCAGGCGATATTGACCCTCTTCTTCAACGACTACCGGTGATCAGCTGGTGAACGGCCGCCATCAGGCGGCCGGATTCCGCAATAGTAGACAGGGTTTTGCACTTCGTAGTATAAGGTTACTCACGTTTCCCGCACGGGCACCGGGCTCACCTCTCCTGCGGGTTCTGGAGGAACGATAATCCTGTGACAGTGAGTTGTATTGCTCGGGCTGAGACAGGAAAAACCATAAGGAAGAGATGTACATGAGTGACAAACTGGCAAAAATGCGCAATATCGGAATAAGTGCGCATATTGACAGTGGCAAGACAACGCTGACCGAACGGATCCTCTTTTTCTGTGAGAAGATCCACGCGATCCATGAAGTTCGCGGCAAGGACGGCGTTGGCGCCACGATGGATTCCATGGAATTGGAGCGGGAGCGGGGCATTACCATACAGTCCGCGTCTACCAACGTAACCTGGAAAGATCACCCGATTAACATTATCGACACCCCCGGCCACGTTGACTTCACCATTGAGGTGGAACGGGCGCTGCGCGTCCTTGACGGGGCGGTCCTGATTCTTGACTCCGTGGCGGGAGTTCAGTCCCAGTCCATCACGGTGGACCGGCAGCTGAAGCGCTACAAGGTTCCCCGGCTGGCATTTGTGAACAAGTGCGACCGCACTGGTGCGGATCCTCTGAAAGTGTGCAATCAGCTCCGGGAAAAGCTCGGTCTGAACGCGGTGATGGCACAGCTTCCCATCGGGCTGGAGGACAAGCACGTCGGGATCATCGATCTGGTGGCCATGAACGCGGTCTACTTCGAAGGAGAGCAGGGCAGTGAACTGCGGGTCACAGAGATCCCCGGGGAGCTGCGGGAACAGGCTGATGAGCACCGTGAGATTCTCCTGGACGCAGCGTCGATGTTCGACGAGGAACTGATGGAAGCTGCCCTTGAGGGTACTGCCACAGTGGAACAGATTCAGAAAGCGATCCGCGCCGGAGTGCTTTCCAATGAGCTGTGCCCCGTCTTCGTTGGCAGTGCCTACAAGAACAAAGGGGTGCAGACCCTGCTGGACGCGGTCCTGGCGTACCTGCCGACACCGCTGGACGTGACCAACAAAGCCCTTGATCTGGACAACGATGAAGCGGAGTTCATCACCTACTCCGATGAGAGCAAACCCGCGGTAGCCCTGGCGTTCAAGCTGGAGGACGGACAGTACGGACAGCTGACGTACATCCGGATCTATCAGGGGATGGTCAGAAAGGGTTCTGACCTGTTCAACGTTCGTTCCCGGAAGAAGTTCAAGGTCGGTCGCCTGATCCGCATGCACGCCAATCATATGGAGGATATCTCCGAGGCAGGTGCGGGCGATATCGTGGCCCTGTTCGGGGTTGATTGCGCCTCTGGCGATACCTTCTGCGACCCCAGCCTGAACGTCTCGATGACCTCGATGTTTGTGCCCAGCCCTGTTATCTCCCTTTCCATCAAGCCGAAGGACAAGGCCTCTTCCGACCGCATGGGTAAGGCTCTTGGTCGCTTCATCAAGGAAGACCCCACCTTTCGCAGCTACGTGGACGACGAGAGCAACGAGACGATCATTCAGGGAATGGGTGAACTTCATCTGGACGTCTACGTAGAGCGTATGCGTCGGGAGTATAAGGCTGACGTTGAGACGGGAATGCCCCAGGTTGCCTATCGTGAGACGATCACCGCCCGTTCGGATTTCAACTACACCCACAAGAAGCAGACCGGTGGTTCCGGACAGTTTGGTCGGGTAGCCGGTTACCTTGAGCCGGGCAACGGCGAAGTGAACTATGAGTTTGTCAGCGAGATCAAAGGCGGTGTTATTCCCAACGAGTACATCCCCTCGGTGAGCAAGGGATTCCAGATCGCCATGGACAGGGGGACGTTCATCGGGTACCCCATCGTCAACGTCCGGGGGGTGATCAACGACGGATCTACCCACCCGGTAGACTCATCGGACCAGGCGTTTCAGTCTGCCGGTCTCGGTGCGTTCCGTGGTGCCTACGAAAAGGCGAAGCCCATTGCGCTGGAGCCAATCATGAAGGTTACGGTGGAGGGGCCCACCGAGTTCCAGGGTAATATTTTTGCAGCACTCAACCAGCGCCGGGGCATGATCGTTGCTTCCAGCGAAGACGGTAACTTCTGCGTGGTTGAAGCTGAGGTTCCCCTGGCGGAGATGTTCGGGTTCTCCACCGTCCTGCGGTCTTTGACCCAGGGTAAGGCGGAATACACCATGGAATTTGCGAAATACGGCAAAGTACCTCAAAGTATTGCTGAAGAGTTGCGAGAAAAGTTTCTCAAGGCAAAACGAGAGGGAAACAAGTAGAGGAGCCCCAAATGGTAAAGGAAGAACTGATAGAGCGCAGCCCCCTGAGGCTGCTGGAGAAGTCCATTCACGGCGGGCTTGGGGCCGGCAATATCGGCGTGATTGCTGCCCGCAAGGGTACGGGCAAGACTGCATGTCTGGTCCATATCGCTACCGATCAGCTGCTGCAGGGCAAACACGTCATTCATATCTCATTTTCCAGCAGAACCGATCACATCATTACGTGGTACGAAGATATCTTCCGGGAGATCTCCCTGAAACGGGATCTGGAAAACGCGATGGATGTCCATGACGACGCGATCCGCAACCGCGTGGTGATGAACTTCAGTCAGACCGGTGTCACGGTGAACCAGCTGTTGCGCAGCGTTCGGGCGATGATTGACGACGGACAGTTCAACGCGGATGTTCTGATTGTGGACGGCTATGATTTCGGCGTCGGCGAGCCCACCACACTGGAAGCGTTGCGGGAGTTCGCCCGGGAGAACAACCTTGGTATCTGGTTCAGTGCCTCCATTCATCGTGAAGATCCCCGGGTGGATGAACACGGTGTACCCGCACTGCTCTCACCATTCATGGACCACATCTCGGTGCTGATCACTCTGGCCCCGGAAGAGGATCACCTCAAGCTGCGCCTGCTGAAAGACCACGACCAGTTTCGTCCGGAGGACTTGCACCTTCACCTGGACAGCAAGACGCTTCTTATCCGGGCGGAAGAGTAACGCGCCACAGCTATCGCCAGCGGCTGACCCCTATTCGGGGGCAGCGCTGCGATAGCGGGCAGGTACTGCATCGCGGGCTCCCAGCGGTACAGACCTGTTGTCCGAACCCCACAAGCCACTCATTGATCGGTATCCAATAGTTCATCGGCAGGATTTCCCTGAGAGCGGACTCGGTTTGCTCTGGCGCCCTGGTGGCTACCCAGCCGCAGCGGTTGCTGATGCGGTGAACGTGAATATCCACGCAGATCGCCGGCACACCGAACCCTGCTGAGAGAACCAGGTTGGCAGTTTTGCGACCAACCCCCGGCAAAGCCAGCAGCTCCTCCATAGTCGATGGAACCTCTCCGGCGTATTGTTCCAGGAGGATGCGACATATTTTTGTGATCGATTCCGCTTTGGTGCGGTAGAAACCGGCGGGGTACAAGCACTCTTCCAGGAGATCCCGGGTAAGTTCCAGCACGGTGGCGGGGGTGTCGGCGTGTGCAAACAATCTCCGGCTGGCCGCGATGGTGACCTCGTCGCGGGTGCGCAGGCTGATGATCGTGGAGATCAGGACGCGGAAGGGGTCGCGGTGAGGCGTCTCCTGCAGTAGTACGCCGATCCCGGCACGGAAAGACCGTCCGATGGCGGTGGTGACTGCCTGGAAGATCTCATCCCAGGGATGGTCACTCGTCGTCGTCGTCGTCGTCCTCGTCAGCATCGTCTGCCGGTGCGGGGGTCTCGGTGAGCTGTTCGTCATCGTCCTGCAGATCCGGCTCCAGAGCGCTGCCCCCTGCTCCTTTGCCCGGTCCGGCACCCGCCTCGAGCTTGCTGAAAACCATCTCCTCCACCTCGTCGGTGGAAATCCCCAGAGAAAAGGAAACCTCGTCCACCAGCAGCTGAAGCGCGCTGTCGTAGAGTTTACGCTCCATGATGGGCAGCTCTTTTACCTTCTTGCGCTGGTAGAGGGTGCGCACAACGCTGGCAATATCGTGGATGGAGCCCTGCTTGAGCAGATCCAGGTTGATCTGATATCGCATCTTCCAGTCCGCAGGGATCGGCTCGAACTCCTCGGAGAAGAGTTGCAACGCCTTTTCAGACTCCTCCGGAGGTACGATGGCCCGAATACCCAGTCCTTCGGCACGATCAACGGGGATTTTGACCGTCATATCCGAGACGGGAATGTAGATCACGTAGTACAGTACGTTCTCACCCTTGAAAGGTATCTCCATTATGTCAAGAATTTGACCGACACCTTGAAGGGGATAGACAATCTGTTCCAGTTTCTGGAACGTCGTGGTAGGTTTTTTGGTGGATTTCGCGCTCATTGCGCTGATGAGTATAGCTGAAACTCCCGGTGTTGGTCAAAGCGGATCACACCGGGCACTGGTGCGGAATCGGTGAAGCGCAAATACTTGAGCGGGTGAATATCCAGAGGATTGGGGTGCCAGCCATCAACCGCTTGCAGATCGATGAGATTGATCGCCGGTGAGTGGCTGACCGGGATCACCGTTCCGGTCTGCAACAGGATCTCCTCGGCCTCACCGAGGGCGTTGTAGCGGGCCACGCCGGTGAGGGACATGGAGCGGTCGATCAGCTCATCGTAACGAAAGTCAGAAAACCCGGCGTCGTTGACGTTGCTGTCAGTGATCCACATCTGCAGAAAGGTGAGGGGGTCGGCGAAATCGCCGATCCAACCAATCGTCCCAACGGTGAAATCACGGGTCTTGAGAGCGTCAAAATACCGTGAGTATGGGGTTACCCGGATTTCCGCAGTAACATCCAGCTGCTCCTCCCAGGCGTCTTTCATCAGCTCGGCAACCCGCAGCGGCTCCTGGCCGTCGGGGATGTGAACCACCAGGACGGGCAAGCCTGTGCCGTCCGGGTATCCCGCGTCTTCCAGAAGGGCAAGGGCCTGATCGCGGTCCGACCCGGAAATACCCTGAACCTCCGGGTAGAAGGGGATCGACGGCACCAGCACATCCGTGGGCATAAACAGCAGTTCAGGGTCCCGGATCTGATCCAGTGGCAGCAACAGCGTCAGGGCACGGCGAATCCGGGGGTCATTAAACGGTTCACGCCGGGACTGCATGAAATAATAGTTGGTGGCAAACAGGGGATTGACCACGATGGTGCGGGGTGTCAGAACTTCGCCAAGACGCATCCCTGACGACACCCAGTCAACCTCACCGTTGTTGAACCGCTCGGTAACCTGATCGTCTTCCGGGGAAAAGAATCGCATCCGGATGCGGGGAATCGCCACGCGCGACGCGTCCCAGTAGTGCTGATTTCGGACCAGCAGCATCTCTCCGGTAGACCGGCTGTGCAGGCGGTAGGCGCCGTTGCCGGGTATCGTTTCCAGATCGGACCAGTCTACCACCGAACGGACAGACGGGTGGACCGGCACAAACGCGTGGTGACAGAGGATTCGCAGGAAGTGAGTCGCCGGCTGCCGCAGAACGACCTCGAGGGTCCGGGGCCCGATTGCACGGATGCCAACTGCCTCGCGGTCCGGGTTTTCTCCGGATCGGTACTCCCGGACGCCGGCGATGACGTCGAAGAGAAAGTTGTACGCCGCATCGGTCCGCGGCGAGAGCAGGGTGAGCCATGTCTGCCGGAAATCCTCCGCCAGGACGGGATCGCCGTTTGAGTATCGCGCGTCCCGGCGCAGATGGAACGTATACACCAGACCGTCGGAACTCACCTCCCAGCGCTCGGCCACACCCGGGACCGGCTCCATCGTCAATGGATGGTACGATACCAGCCCCTCGTACAGACCGGTGAAAATCTGTGCTTCTGTCATGGTGTAACTGTAAATCGGGTTCATCTGGAGCTCGCTCTCGATGAAAGAGATGACGAACTCACTGGCCCGGTCTGCCGGTTCCTGGCCATGAATGACGGCAGCGATCAGCAGCATCAACAGCGATGCAGCGAGAATGGGTCTGCCACGACGGATAATCAACCTGTCCATAGCCTTGATTTACTCATAAACAGTGCCGGTTGGCAACTGTGATTGCGACGCTGTCACCGGCCTGGGGGTGTCACCGGCCGGGGGGTGTAGTCGAACATGTTCGGGATCACCGGAAGCACCGGGGCGACGGTACGGTACAGCGCCTCCACCGCATCGGCCAGTCCGGCGGTGTGCTTCAGGGGATTGGCCTCCTCCAGGGACTGGCGCACCTCGCCGAGAGACCGAACCTGCTCTTCCGTTCGCGCACCCGCAACGGGGGTGACACCGCGCGCCAGTATCCACGCCAGGGCGATCGCCGCGGGAGGGTGATCCGACTCCTCACAGATCCGGATGAACCGGTGGTTGAAGGTCTGAACCGCCGGCCACGTCGCTTGGGAGAACAGAGGGGCATTCCCGCGGTGATCGTCCCGATGCCAGTTGGGCATCAGAGGAAACGGCCGTGCCAGGAGGCCCTGCGCCAGAGGGCTGTAGGCGAGGACGGGGGCGCCCCGGTGCTGAGCTTCCGGGATCACTTCATTCTCGTCGCGGCGCCACAGCAGGTTGTAACCGGTCTGCACCACCGGCGGTGGCGCTCCAGCGGCGGCACAGACCTCCGCGGCAACCCGGTACTGTGACCGGGAAACGTTACACACTCCGACAGCGCGGATTCGTCCCCGCTGGCGCTCCCGTTCCAGGGCCTCTATTGCCAAGGGCAGGTCCAGCCCCTCTCTGGGCCAATGAATATAGTAGATATCCAGGTAGTCCGTACCGATCCGGCGCAGGGTCTTCTCAAGGTGCTTCTCAAGGGCCGGCGGATCACGCAGTACCGACTTTCCCGCCAGGAATATCGTCTCCCGCCGGGACCGCAGAATGGACCTGAACGCCTGCCCCAGAAGCAGCTCGGCCCGGCCCCGACCGTACGATTCAGCGCTGTCGAACCGATGGAACCCCTGGTCCCAGGCCAGTTCCAGAACCCGACGGGCCGCGACAGGAGATATCGCCGGACCCCAGTCAGCGCCTCCCAGCGCCCATGTACCGAACCACATGAGCCCATGGTGGAGCGAAGGGAACGTCCATGGCAAGGGTGCCCCGGGTGGGGTAGAATGTCCGGATGGAACGCGACGCAACGGTTGTTCGAGTATATCCTCCGGGATACGGCCACACCCCCATAAGCGCCGATTACCGTCCCTGGCTCCGGGACGCGGAGTTTCTGGCAGCGTGGCGGCGTGTCCGGGACAACACCCTTCTTGATCAGGCCCGGCTGCACAATCTGTGGGATCTTGTGGAGCAGTGCAGTCGCCGCTGTACCGGAGCCGTTCTGGAGGTGGGAGCGTGGCGGGGAGGCAGTTCCGCCCTGATGGCGCTTCGCCTGCGCGCCGCCGGAGACCAGCGTCGGGTGTACGTGGCGGACACCTTCGCCGGTGTGGTCAAAGCGGGAGAGCAGGACAGCTACTATCGCGGCGGCGAGCACGCGGACACCTCTGTTGACAGAGTGGCCCGTTTCCTGGATGATCTGTCCCTGCACCAATGCGTGGTCCTGCCGGGAATGTTTCCCGACGAAACGGCCCGCGACATTACTGACAGTTCCTTCGCACTATGCCACATCGATGTTGACGTCTATCAGTCGGCGAGGGACGTATTTTTCTGGGTCTGGCCCATGCTTCAGCCGGGTGGGGTGGTCGTCTTTGACGATTACGGATTTCTCGGCTGTGACGGGGTCACCCGTCTGGTGGACGAACTCCGGCAGCGGGATGATCTCGTGATAGCGGCAAACGTGAACGGTCAGGCTCTGGCGATCAAATTCAGATGATCACGATCCCAGCGTAAGAGGTGGCAAAGACGAATGGCCAATCGATTTCTGGTACTTTACCTGGTGGCGGGTACCCTCGCCTACAGTACAGTAAACCCCGTTACCCCCGTTCAGGACGAGTCCGAGAAGGCTCGTTTTGACTTCACCTGGGAAGCGGATACCCGCACCCGGCTTGAGCCGGAGGCATACGAGAACATCCTCAACCTCCTGGACTCGGAGAACCCCATTCTGGCGTTGTACCGTGAGGACGTGACCCACCAGCGGGTGGTGGATTTCTTCGTGCAGCTCACCGGCTCTCCCGAGACGGCGCTACCGGTGCTGTATCACGCCGAGCGGGCGGATATTTCCCTTTCGCTGGTCTTCGCCCTGATCTGGACAGAGAGTCGTTTTTCACCGGTTGCCGTCAACCAGAACGCCACCTCCATCGATCGCGGGCTCTTCCAGTTGAACTCCCGCACCTTCCGGGAGCTTACCGACGACGACTTTTTCCACATCGACGTCAACTCGTTTCACGGGATCGATTACCTCGTCTGGTGCCTGCGCCATACCGAGGACGAGTATCAGGCGGTGGCGGTATACAACGCCGGTCTGACCAGGGTTCGTGCCGGCCAGACCCCGGCGAGTACCCTGATCTACGTGGAACGGATCCGTACCTACCGCGCTCAGCTGCGCCGCCGTTTTCGCCAATACATTCTGGACGAGTTCCCCTCCAGATCCACCTGATGGTACACTGACCGCCTATGGTTGTAGTACTTGAGCAGAATATCACCTCCCGTGATAAAGAAGCGCTGCGCGCCTTCCTTCTTGAGCGGGGGTTCCAGGTCCGGGAAGTGGTTGGCGAATCCGAGACAATTTTTGGTGCTGTAGGCAGTTCCGGGGTGGACCATCGCGAGGTGGAGATGCTCGCCGGTGTGGCCCGGGTGGTTCCCATCAGCAAGCCCTACAAGCTCGCTTCCCGGGAGTTCAAGAAGGAAGACTCGGTCTTTCCGGTAGGACCGGTCAAGATCGGGGGCAACCGGGTGGTGGTGATCGCCGGTCCCTGCGCGGTAGAAGGCCGGGAGGAGATTCTGGAGTGCGCCCGGATCGTCGCTGCTGCCGGGGGGGTGATGCTCCGCGGTGGCGCCTACAAGCCGCGAACCTCGCCGTACTCGTTCCAGGGGCTCGGCGAAGAGGGGTTGCGCTACCTCAAGGACGCCGGCGAGCGCTACGGTCTTCCCGTAGTCAGCGAGATCGTCTCCCCCGCCCAGGCGGATACGATGCGTGACTACGTGGACGTATTCCAGATCGGTGCTCGGAACATGCAGAACTTCGAGCTGCTCAAGACGGTGGGGGCGCTGGTCAGGCCGGTGATGTTGAAGCGCGGCCTCTGCGCCACCATTGAAGAGTGGCTCATGGCGGCAGAATACCTTCTGGCCCATGGCGCTGAGGATGTGATCCTCTGTGAACGGGGCATCCGCACCTTCGAGACGTATACCAGAAACAGCCTTGATATCTCCTCCATTCCGGTGGTGAAGAAGCTCAGCCATCTGCCGGTGCTGGTGGACCCGAGCCACGCCACGGGGTTACGTGATCAGGTGATTCCTGTCGGCCTTGCCGGAATCGCCGCCGGTGCGGACGGCCTGATCGTGGAGGTTCACCCGGACCCGCCTCACGCCGCCTCGGACGGTCCGCAGACACTCTTTCCGGAGCAGTTCGAAAAACTGATGCGGGACATCACCGCCCTTTCGCCGGTGGTGGGTCGCGAGGTAGCCCGGCTGCCTGCCCGCAAGAGGCCGGACCCGGTGACGTTGACCTCTGCCGCCGGCGGAGGGCAGACCGGGGTGGACCGGAACGACCAGCTTACCGTAGCGTTTCAGGGGGCTCGTGGTGCCTACAGCGAGATCGCTCTGGGGCGATTCTTCGAGGGTCAGCCCGGCAGGGTCGGGTCCCTGCCTGCTACGGCGTTCCGAAACGTCTTCGAGGCGGTCCTGGACGGAACCGCCGATTACGGGATCGTGCCGCTGGAAAACTCTCTGATGGGGTCGATCCACCAGAACTACGACCTCCTGCTGGCGTATCCCGACCTTGAGATCGTCGGTGAGACCCATATCCGTATCGAACACAGCCTCATCGGTACACCCGACGCCACCATCGAGACGATCCGCGAGGTGATCTCTCAGGGTCCGGGAATAGAACAGTGCCGGGACTTTCTGGACACCCACCCGCAGTGGACCGTCACGCCGTTCTACGATACCGCCGGTGCGGTGGCCCGCATCAAAGAGGCGGGGGATGCTTCGCTGGCGGCGATCGCCAACTCCCGTACCGCCGAAGTCTACGGAATGAAAGTGCTCAAGCAGGGCATCGAGTCCAACCCGCGCAACTACACCCGTTTTGCCATCCTGGCCCGGGATGGACGCCGCCCGGACCCCCTGGCGGAGGCAACGATGGCAGCGCTGGTATTCTCAACGCCGGATACCCCGGGCGCGCTGTTTGAGTGCATGCGGGTACTGGCAGAGCGGAAACTGAACCTGAAGAAGCTGGAGTCGCGGCCGATACTGGGCCAGCCCTGGCAGTACCGCTTCTACGCGGACGTGCAGATGCCCGCCAGCGAAGAGGAGTTCGCCCGGGCGTTACACGAGCTGGAGGGGGTAACCAGGGGTCTGCGCGTACTGGGACGCTATCGCGGTTCCCGAGAGCCCGTCTCGGCGTAAGGGTCCAGCAGTCAGCAGTCAGCTGTCCGGGTTGATCCCCAGGCGGCGCAGCTGCTCTATCTCGTCATGTTTGGATACATAGTCGTGGGCCTTCTTGCGCGCTTTCTGGAGGTGATCCCGGATCGCCGTCACCTCGATGTTGATTCCTCGCAGACGCCCTCGCTGCTCCCGGGCCACTTCGCCCCGAAAGAACGTGTCCAGAGACTCGCTGCGGCGGATCATCAGGGAGACCTCCTGGGTCTCCCGGGTGAGGAAGGTGAGAATCTTTTCCTCCGGCGCGTTCTGCAGTTTGTCCCAACTGGCTCCTGAGCGGGCAAGAAACCCCGCGTAGATCCGGGATTTTCTGGTCAGGTCGGCCTGGAACTGCTCGAAGTGGATCTCTTCTACCTGGCGCATCTGGGACTTCTCGTCGATGTACTCAACCTGGTAGCGGTGGCCCTCCACGTCGCGGCCGCGCATCCGCTCCCAGATCGCCTGAAGCATCTCCCCGAAGGAAACCTTCCGACTCTGCTGGATTACCGCGTTGTCCCCCAGCTTCTGGGAGATTTCCTCCAGGGGCCTGCTGCCCGCGGCGAGGGCGCGGACTCCATCCAGCAGGACGGAGCGCAGGTCCACCCCCTTCTTTGCCTCTTTGGGTGCCGCAGCGACGCGGAGGCTTTGAAGGACCGCTTCCCGGGCGGCGGTACCATCTGCGGGAAGGTTTTCCGCAGCTACTTCCATGATCAGCTCCCGGGCGAAGGGCCTGCCGGACATCGCTGTGTTCCAGCGCGCCTTGGCCTGTCGGGCAAGCTCCTCCGGAGAGAGTCCGCTGCCCAGCGCCGGAAGCAGCTCCTTGCGGAACTCCAGCTTATATCGCTCCCGCTGCAGGGTGGTGATCTTTTTCAGACAGCTCAACGCCTCCCGGGACGCACTGGAAAGCTGCTCCTGAGCGTCCTTGATTATGTTGACCG
Organism: Spirochaeta sp.; assembly: GCA_007117185.1. Taxonomy (GTDB): domain Bacteria; phylum Spirochaetota; class Spirochaetia; order DSM-27196; family Alkalispirochaetaceae; genus Alkalispirochaeta. The sequence goes on from SKHA01000359.1 coordinate 11,999, forward strand.
AGAGCTGGTCCGTGGCGTGTTTGGCTTTGAGCACCTGTTCCGCCAGCAAACGGGTGGTGGGTTGGGCTGCATTCTCGCTCAGCCCCTGCCAGTTGATGTAGCGGGTCAGGGAAGCCAGACTCTTGATCTCTTTCAGGGTGAACGAGGGCAGGGAGAAAGAAAAGTAGTCTGTGAGATACTCCAGTTGCCGCAGGTACTGACCGGTCCGGATGCTCAGCTGCTGGTCGCGTTCAGCGTCAGAAAACATCGTGTCCGAAGGTACGCGTACCTCGGAAATCCGTTCTTCGTAGTTGTACGGATCCGGCTTGACCAGCCCTTTCTTCTTCATGAGGGTGAAGAGCGCCTCGAAGCTGGAGCGCATCCGGAGATAACACTGTTTGAGCTGCGGCAGTACCGCTTCCTCAATGTGGCCCTCCCACGCGGCCAGAGCCTCTTCCAATTGCGCTTCAAAGGGGTCCGTCGAAGACATGGTGCAATCATACGGGAAGGGGTGGTTCCTGACAAGCAAAGCCGGTGAGGGCAGAGCGAGCCGGATGCGGCAATTCTGAAGCCAGAGCGCCACCGGGGGCGTTACTAGAGTATGAGGACAGGTACGCGTTTTCTGTGGACGGTGGGGGTAGCGCTTCTTTGCGGTCTCTCCGCCTCAGGGTGTTCCCGCCCCGCTGGGGCTGTGACGGTACTGCTGCCGGAGTTGCCGGTCTATCATCGACAGCCGATCACCTGGGACCTTCGATGGTGGGATGGGGTTGAGGTACGCCATCTTGCGGTTGGGCCCTCCACCGGAGACACGTTGCCCCGGGTGGTGCTGCCCCTCAGTTCCGGTGGAGTCCTGTTGCCGGTGGTGGCCGCGCTCCCCCGGGTTCAGATCGGTCCGGGGATTCCTCTGGCGCCGTTCGGAGGGTGGCCACAGGGGGAAGCCGCCGAGATCTTTCCGAAGCGCGAGCGGGGAGAGATCGCCCTCACTCTGCTCTCTCTGGCCGCATCAGGGCTGGACCCGGCTCTGGTGAACACGGATCGCCTCGCTATCGTTGCTGCCAGCGGGGTGGGCGCCCCCGGCAGGATGCGGACCCTGGACACCCGCCGCCTGGAAGAAGCACTAAGGGAACGGTCCATGCGGGTTTCCCGGGTGGCCTTTCTGCCCGCCCCGCTGTGGGCGGTACGAACCCCGGTGGAAGCGCTGCCCCCGGGCGGGAACCGCTGGTTCAGCGACGAACCGGGGCAACCGGTTTATCAGGGCCAGCCGGCGGGGGAGTACTCAATCTTCTCCGTTCCGGTCATGGCCGGGGAGGTGCGTCGGCTGTGGCAGCAACGGGAGGACGGCGGGTGGGACGTCCTGGTGGTTGCCCGCAACACCGGGGGGAACGGCTGGCAGCACCGCTTCAGCGTACCACCAGATTGACCAGCTTGTCCGGGACCACAATTGTCTTGACCACCGTCTTGCCCCTGGTGAAGTCCTGAATACGGGGGTCCTCCAGGGCCTGGCGCTCCAGCACCTCATTGCTGGTGCCGGCGGCAACCTCCAGGCGGGAGCGCACCTTGCCGTTCACCTGCAGAACCACCGTCACCTCATCGTCCCGGGTCAACTCCTCCTGCCATTGCGGCCACGGAGCAAGGGAGACCGGTCCCTGATTTCCCAGCATCTCCCAGAGTTCTTCCGCCAGATGCGGGGCGTAGGGGCTCAGGAGGCGCACAAAGGGATCCCATACCGCCAGGGGCAGGTCTTCCCGCTTGTACAGTTCGTTTACCAGAATCATCATCTGGCTGATGGCGGTGTTGAACGCCAGATCATCGGTGTCCTCGGTGACCTTGCGAATCGTCTTGTGCAGAACCCGCAGCAGCGCCTCATCCGGGGTGGTGGTGGTGATCTCCCGTTCGGTCAGGCGCCACACCCGGTCCAGGAAGCGGTACACCCCGGTGAGACCCTGGGTTGACCAAGGTTTTTCCTGCCGGAGGGGGCCCATGAACATCTCGTAGATGCGCATGCTGTCCGCGCCGTACTCCTTGACGATCTCGTCGGGGTTGATCACGTTGCCCAGACTCTTGGACATCTTGACGCCCCCCTCGCCCAGGATCATTCCCTGGTTGACCAGGCGCTTGAACGGTTCGTCAGTGTTTACCGCCCCGATATCGAAGAGGACCTTGTGCCAGAACCGCGCGTACAACAGGTGCAGTACCGCGTGCTCCGCCCCGCCTACGTACAGATCCACCGGCATCCAGTACGCGATCTTCTCGGGGTCCGCGAAGGCACCCTCGTTGTGAGGGTCCAGATAGCGCAGATAGTACCAGCAGCTGCCCGCCCACTGGGGCATCGTGTTGGTCTCCCGGCGACCCCGGCGGCCGCTGCCATCGGGACACTCGCACTCCACCCACTCGGTCACCACCGCCAGGGGGCTCTCGCCGGTACCGGTGGGCTTGTAGCTCTCCACCTCCGGGAGCGTCAGTGGCAGCTGGTCGTAGGGGATGGGCAGGTACTCACCGTCGCACTGCACCAGGGGGATCGGCTCGCCCCAGTAGCGCTGGCGGCTGAAGATCCAGTCTCTGAGTTTGTAGTTCACCGTCTTCCGGCCGATTCCCTGCTCTTCCAGCCAGGCGATGATCTGTTCTTTGGCCACCTCCGTGGTGAGGCCGTCAAACTGACCGCTGTTGACGGCAATACCGTACTCCGGCTGTGCCGCAGTGAGGGGGGTCAGCGGGTCGCTCTCGTCGGTTCCAGCGACAACCTTGACGATGGGCAGGTTGAACGCGGTGGCGAACTCCCAGTCCCGTTCGTCGTGTCCGGGAACGGCCATGATCGCCCCGGTGCCGTAGCTGGCAAGGATATAGTCGGAGATCCACACCGGGATCTGCTGTCCGTTCACCGGGTTGATTGCAAATGCCCCGGTGAACACCCCCGTCTTGTCCCGGGAGAGCTCTGTCCGCTCCAGGTCGCTCTTGAGGCGGGTTGCCTCCACGTAGGTGCGAACCGGCTCCAGCTGCGCTGCGGTGGTGATCGCCGCTACCAGGGGGTGCTCTGGTGCCAGAACCATGTAGGTGGCGCCAAA
>SKHA01000219.1 GCA_007117185.1 Spirochaeta sp.
ACGATCAGAAAATAGAGACCCGCAGCGGTCAGGCGTCTTCCCGGTGCCATGTTGCGGCTCAGAGGTTACCCCGGTTGAAGATCCGGGAGGGAATGGTTGCCGGCAGTTCGTAGCGGCTGATCGTGATTGTGGTGCTCTCACCGGATCGCAGATCCTCCATGCGGGCGACCCGGGGAATGACTACTGTACCCTCGGAGATCACCTCCATCACCGTGAAACGTCGTGCTACACCACCGGCAGCGTCGAGGTACTCAACCCCGTGTACCAGACCGGACCCGGGGTTGATCGTGTAGAGCCGGGTATCCTCAAGGTCCCGGGGATCCCGCGCTTCGATGACCACCGCGTCGTCTGACTCACTTACGATGGACAGGTGGAAATCCAGGGGCTGTACGAAGGAGAAGTCCCGCACCAGAAAATGTGAGTTGAAAACTGCGGTGTCGCCATCACCGGCGGCGACGCGGCGCACCCCGTGAGAGGTCCGCAGCCAGACGTCTTCCCGCTGGCTGTCCTGACGCAGCACCAGAAACTTCATGTTTCTCAGGAAAGCGGGAGACTGCACCTGCGCAAAGATCGCCGATCCCTCCCCCCGCTGTTCAAGATACGCCTCGATCCCACGTTGCTGGGTACCCCGGGAGGTGGTGATCGCCAGCTGCGCATCTACCCTCAGGCGCTCGGCGGTACCCAGAAGGTGGGCTTGCTCAAGGTACGCGGCAGCACGATCCTGCGCCACCAGCGCACTCAGGGGCAGGAAAAACAACAGAAGAGAGGCGAAACCGAGGGTTCTTCGCGTCATATCGCCATAGTGTATCACGGTTGACGTCAGTATATAGCGGGTCTACACTAGAGGGAATCATGGTTCAAATGGAGGAACATATGAGAAAATTTCGTTTCGGAAAAACGTTCGCCAGGGCGTTCATCCTGGTAATAAGCGCTGTCCTGATTCTGGCGGCGTGTGAAGATCCCACGGGCGCCGATACCACGGGGAATGTGAATGGCGACACAGGAAACGGAAACGGCGGGACCGTCACTGTACCCGACACCACCCTCACTACGGACGCTTTCGGAGACGCTCCTGCTGACGTCGTCTTCGTGTCCTCCAAAACTGAACTGTTGGATATAATCACTGAACTGGTACAAGCACTACCAGAGGAGGATCAATCACAGGGTGAGGACAGTGTCGAAATTGCCTCATTCTTTTCGTTGCTGACGCCCAGCTCCAGCCCCGCAGGTTTCACGGCGCTTTTCAGCGCCAGCCAGGAGGGTGACGACGCGGGCATGAATCCCTTTGATCTGCTTGCAGAGCTCGGATTCTCCGTCGAGGAAACTGAGACTCGCGTCTCGATTACTGTGCCCAGTTCCGGGTTAAGGTTTTCCTTCCCGAGCGAGCTTTCGCCCGAGCAACAACAAGAGTTCGAAGCGATTTTCATCGATGACTCGTTTTTGACAGCTGAGATTGGGAGCTTTAGTCTTGTTGTGGAAATGGATTACAATGAAAGTACGGATACCGCGAACGTCTCGGCAGATCTCACCTCTGATGCAGCAGTTGAAATCAACCTCGTGCAGGAGAATGACACGAGCGGTGATTCCGTTATCGAAAAACCGGCCGGCATCATCGGTCAGGTTCGTGCCGCAGCAAACGCTTCAATCACGGCAACGATAAACGAGGGCACGGAAGTCGAGGAGGTCGTAGGGACCCTCATCACAGCCGACTTCGAAGAGAGTATCAATCTACAGTTCGCGTTCACAATCTGGTACTACGAGGACAACGGAGGCTACAAAGGCGTCAACATGATTCTGACGCTGAACAGTGCGGTTACTGGCTCGCTTGAAGACGTGACGAACGAAGAACTACCGAACAAGATCGCCGAAGCTGTAGAAGGAGGTACGACCATCAATGTCAAACTCTATAATGGATCCCGCCAAGAAGTGGCTTCTTTCGACCTGACCGCCGAAGACTTCGAAGAAGGCTTCGGCGCCGCCTCCACACTCAGCGCGCTGAGCTCACTGGCCCGCTGATAGGCAATCAACACGGCGGGAGCTGTTCACTGTAGCAACTCCCGCCCTTCCGCCTGCGAAGCAATCCATGATAGAAAACGGGTATGTTCGTCCTGACGGCACACACCCACCGGCGGGCCTTCATCGCCCTGATTCTTGGGGTTGCGGCGGTCTTCACCGCTGCGGCGCAGCCGGACGGGGAGATGTTGCGCCGTCTTCTGGCGCAGCCGGCAGAACAGGCTATCGCCACCCTCGACTCCCTCCCTCCCGAACAGTCCCTGGAGTACGCGTTTTTACTGGTTCAGTCCGCTCTGGAAGAGGGGAACCAACCGCGAGCACAGCAGGTTATGAATGCCGCCGAGCACATCGCCCGAAACACCGGCGATGCCGCCATTCTCGCTGAGGTTCGTTCTACCCAGGCATTTCTGGCGCAGGCCCGCAATGATATCGCCGAGGCGATGGAGATCATGGCGGAGGTGGTGCAACTGACGGAAACCGCCGGGCTCACCGATGAACTCATCAACGCTTTGATCTTTCTTGGAGGGCTGCAGCACCGATACGGGATGCTCGGTGGCGCGCTGGCCACCACCCAGCGGGTGCTGGCCAGGGAGGGCGAAATTCAGAACCAGCGTACCATTGCCAGGATGCACAGCGAAGCGGCGATGCTCAACTACAAGCTGGGTAACCACGATGATGTGGTCCCGTACCTGGACCGGGCGCTGCCGATCTTTCAGGAGCTGAATGATGAGAACGGCATCGGTACGGTGTACCGCATCTACGGCAACTATCACATCGCCTTCGACCGGGTGGAAACCGCTCTGGACTATTACCATCGGGCGCGGGAGCTCTACGTCAGCACCGGAAACGTCCACGATTACGCCAACATCTCCTTTAACATCGGGCTCATCTTCCTTCAGGCGAACAATCCGGCGGTTGCCCTACCCCATCTACAGAACGCGGTGGAGAACTTCGTGGCAGCCCGGTCCACCTCCGGCGCCGGAATGGCCGGAACCGAGTTGGGGCGGGCGCTCTTTCAGCTCAACCGCTACAGCGAAGCAGAGCAGGTGATGGCCCAGGCACGGCGCCACCTGGAGTCCAGTCAGTCCTTCCGTCGCCTGGCCCAGGCTCACGCGATGTACGGCGCAATCCGCTTCACCATGGGAGACCGGGACCCGGCGCTGGAAGCCTACAGCAACGCCCTGCGCCTCTATCGCCATCTGGGGATGTCCCGGGACGAGCAGCGGATCGTCGAGACGATGATCCGCATCCGCGAAGGCACCCAGGGCCGGATCGAGCTGTAGCAGTCCTGTTCTGCCGCCCGGGCCTCGGCGCCCTAAAACTCCAGCGCCATCAGCCACCGTGTCAGGTCGGCCTCCCGCGCCCTGGCAGCCTCTCCGCTCATCTCACCGCTTGCCGGCCACGCCCCCAGGTGTTTCTCCGCAACAATACGGCCGTCCATCATGAACAGCACCCGCTCGGTGCGGGCGGCAACCTTCACGTCGTGGGTGACCAGCATCACCGTGGTTCCTTCGCGGTGCACCCCGCCGAGCAGATCCATGATCTCGCTGGAGGCGCTGGAGTTGAGCGCGCCGGTCGGTTCATCGCCGAAAACGATGTCCGGTTTGTTGATCAGCGCACGACAGATGCCCACCCGCTGCAGCTGACCCCCTGAGGCCTGGGTGATATCGTTTCCCGCAATCTCGGCAATGCCCGTCTGTTCCATCAGTTCGGTAGCCCGCTGTTCAACCTCACCACGGGTCCGGTTGCCGCACAGATACCCGGAAAGGACGATGTTGTCGAAGATGGAGAGATTCTTCAGCAGGTGAATCTGCTGAAAGATGAAGCCCATGCTGGTCAGGCGCAGCCGGGCAAGGGCCGCCTCGGGTAGCTGAGAGAGCTCCACGCCGTTGAAGAGAACCCGGCCCGAGGTTAACCGATCCATTCCGCAGATGTTGTACAGCAGGGTGGACTTGCCGGAGCCGGACGCCCCCATCACCGCGACGTACTCTCCGCGCTGAATGGTCAGGTCCACCGCCTTCAGCACCGGAAGCTCGTTGTTCTTTCCCAGAACGTAGTGCTTTGAAAGTTCTTTGGCCTCAAGGACGATATTGGTTGGTTGTGTTGTTTTCACAGGGTTCCTCCGTAGTTCATTGGTTGGGTCATTCCACGATTGTGGTGGCGATACTGGTATTTCTGATGCGGGAAACGCTGATTAGCGTGGTCACCACAACAGCCGTTGCAAGCAGGAGCGGGAGCAGCAGGTACGCCTGCA
>SKHA01000088.1 GCA_007117185.1 Spirochaeta sp.
AACCGGCGCAGCCCCTGGCGAATCGCCCGCCCGGCGCCCCGTCGCAGGGCTCGGCCCGCTTCGCTCTGAGCGATCCCACCAAGAGATGCTCCCAGGGTTGCCCCGAGGCCGCCGGAAGCGCCGTCAGCACCCATAGGCTCGGTGGCTTCTCCGGCCCTCCATGAAACCATTCCCCGCCATTGATCGCCACCGCTGAGAAACCCTTCCAGCATCGTTGCCAGGGCGTTCCTGTCCAACGGTGCTGACGCGTCGTGGATCACGCCGTTCTCGCCGTACTGTACCATGTAGCTGCTGCCCTCCAGTGCAGCCTGTATGAAACGGTTGTCGTCGCCGAGGATGATATGACCGCCGCTGCCAACCTGGTCCAGTTCCGCTGTCAGCTCTGCGGCGCTGGTAACATCCCGCACCGAACCGGTATCCCGTTCACATCGCATGCGTAGCCTCCTGTTTCAAGTGTAGTGCTCTAGGGTGATCTTTGCAGCAACCCCGCAGAGGTTTTCTATCGATGCCAATCCCCGATAGGATGCTTCATGGTGCACACCTTTCCCCGTACCCGTCTGGGCACGATCGATCTTGGCCGCATCGCCGCCAGCCGCCATCACGTGGCGGGGTTGCTGCAGATCGACGTTACCGAAGTCGGCGATTCCATCGTCCCATGGTTCATCGCGACAATGGCGGGTTGCCTGGCCCGGCATCCCGAAATGCACGCCCGACGCGGCCGCGGCCGTCGTCTCTTGCTGCCGGACACGGTGGACTGTGTGGTGATGCTGGAAAAAAAGGTGGAGAGGCAGCGGGTTCCCCTGCCTCTGGTCATTCACGGCGCCGAGTCCCGATCCGTGTCTCAGATCACCGACGAAATCCGGGCAGCTCAACGGGAATCTTTGAAGGGGACGGACGACGTCGTCCTGGGAGAGAAGAAGGTCAGGGGTATGGGTGTCTGGTACCGATTGCCCGGGGTGATCCGGACAACGGTGATGAAAGGCATCCTTCGCATGCCCCGGCTGGCGGGGAAGATGATGGGCAGCGTTATGGTAACCTCGCTGAGCTCCTTTACCGGTCTGTCCGGGTGGATCCTGCCGAAGACGATGCACCCCCTCTGCTTCGCTATCGGTGCTGTCGCGCCGAAGCCCTGGGTTGTGGATGGGCAGGTGGTGGTCCGCAGAATCATGCACCTTACCGTGCTCTTCGACCACGACGTGGTTGACGGCGCCCCGGCAGCGCGGTTCATGGAGGAACTGACCTGTTTACTGGAGGGTGGTTGAAACGAGCGGACAGCCTGGGGGGCACATTTCTTGCACTCTGCCTGCAGTCCGACTACCATGTAGATCAATGGCATATCTGCTCTACATCTTTGCCCTCCTGGCAATCTGGCTGATCTTTGCCGGAAATACTGAACCGGCAACAATCGTCGTCGGGACAGCTGTCGCGGTCCTGGCAGTTGCGATCTTTCGGTGCAGCATCGTCGGCGGTTGGATGCCCAAAGGGTTTCGTCCGCCCCGATCACCCTTCAGTTACCGCCGGCTGGGGTATGCGCTATTGTTCGTACCGGTCTTCTTGTGGAAGGTGGTGGTTTCCGGGGTTGCCATAGCCCGTCTGGCACTGCTGCCGGGGGTCTCCTTCTGGCCGGGAATCGTGGCGATCCCCGGGGGGCTACCCGGGCTGGGCAGTACTGCCGTTCTGGCCAACCTGATCACCCTGACCCCGGGAACGCTGACCATGGACTACGATCCGGAGCGGGACATTCTGTATATCCACTGGATGGACGTTGCGGACTACGCTGCCGAAGATATCGATCATCAGGTGACTGGGGGGATGCGACAGTGGGTGCAACATCTGACACGCTAATCCCCGTTGTGATCACTGCACTGGCGGTATTCAGCGTGGTCTGTCTGCTGCGGGTTCTGCGAGGCCCCACGCTGCTGGACCGCATCGCCGCGGCGGACGCGATTGGTGTCCTCATGACGGTGATCCTGGTTCTCCTTGCCCTGGTGTTCCGGCGCACCATCTTCCTGGATATCGCTATGGTCTATTCGCTGCTTCTTTTCGCGGACCTGATGATCATCAGCAAGTTCCTGGAGCAGGGTGGGGGGGGAGAATCGTGACCTCCGCGCTCTCGGTGGCCAGTACCGTCTTTTTGGTTTTGGGTACGTTCTTCGCGCTGGCAATGACCCTGGGTATGCTGCGATTTCCCGACGCGTACACCCGCCTGCACGCTGGAACCAAGGGGTTGACCATTGGCGCGGGCCTTCTGATTCTCGGGGCGGCGCTGCGGTCTCCCGACGTGGCTACGGGGGTTCGTATGGTTGTGGTGGCTCTCTTCCTGATGGTGACCAACCCCATCTCCACGCAGGCGATCGCCCGGGCGTCCTATCGTATCGAGGCGACCCGGCGTCACGTGGTAGTGGATGAGTACGCCGAGGCTGTGGAGGCACTGGAAGACACCCGCGCGGACGATACCGGTGATGGATCATGCCCGTGATTACCGGTCTTGAACTCTCCTATTTTCTGATTCTCGGGGCACTGGTGGTGACCGCCGCGGCGGCGGTGCACATGCCCGGTGATCTGACGGCAGTGATCATCCTCTCCGTCTTCAGCGTGTTGTCTACCGTCGTCTTTGCCCTGCTGCAGGCTGTGGATGTAGCGATGGCGGAAGCGGTCATCGGTGCGGGGTTCATGACGGCTCTCTTTGTGACCGCCATCGGCAAGACCCGTCGCTCCGCTGGAGGAAAGAGGTGATACGCCGGGTTGTACCCGTTGCCGCCGGGGTGTTCTGTCTGCTCCTGGCGGCGGGTTTCTTCCTTGTTCTGCGCGGGGCGGTGGAAACCGGCAGTGGGCGGGATGGGCCGCTTCTGAGGGATCTCTTCACCACCTCCAGCGTCGATGAGACCGGAAGCGTCAACGTGGTAACGGCGATCCTCATGGATTATCGTGCTTTTGATACCTTAGGTGAGGCTACGGTTATCTTCACCGCCGTTGCGGTGGCGGCGGCGATCCTTGGGAAGCCACGCCCCACGGAATCCCAGCGAACGATGGGGTTGCTCTCGCGGCGCCTGCTCTCGTCGGTACTGCCCCTCTTTCTTCTCTTTCCCCTGTTTGTCATCGCCCACGGCCACATCTCCCCGGGGGGCGGGTTTCAGGGCGGGGTGAGCCTCGCCGTCCTGGTGATCCTGATACACGTCGCTTTCGGTGATCCCTTTGGTCAGAATGTCGTTCCGCTGCGCCTGCTGGTTATGGTCGAGTACGGCGCCGCTCTGGGGCTTGTGGCGGTGGGCATGCTGGGGATCGTTCAGGGAGCTTCCTTTCTGGCGAACCTGGCTGCGGGGTTTCCCTCGGGAACACCGGGGTCGCTTCTCTCCGGGGGGGTCATACCCGTGCTGAATCTTCTGGTAGGTCTTAAGGTGGCGGCGGGTCTGAGTTCGCTGTACATCTATCTGTCCGGTCACGAGGCAAGCCGGGGGGATCGGTAGGATGCAGAACGCAGCGTTCGTCGCCGCCGCTCTCGTATTTGCGATCGGTCTGCACGGGATGCTCACCCGGCGGAACATGATTCGAATCTGCATCTCCATCAGCGTGATGGAATCCTCCCTGGTGATGGCGCTGGTTGCCGTTGCCTACGTTCCCGGAGGGAGCGCGCCGATTGTCAGCGATGGGCAGACGATGTTCGTAGACCCCCTGCCTCACGCGCTGGCGCTGACCGCTATCGTGATCGGGGCAGGAATTCTTGCGATCGCACTGGCCCTGACAGTAGCGATGTATCGCCATTACGGTACCACCGACGTCCTGGCGGTCTTCGGGAAGACCCGGGAGGGACAATGAGTCATCTTCCCGTTCTGGTGGTGGTCGTCCCCATTGCCGGTGGATTTCTTATTTCCCTGGTGGACCTCATCCTGCCGTCCGTCAAGAAGGCTGCTGTTCTTGCGGTAGCCCTGAGTCACGGGTGCGTTCTGGTACTGGCCGCCTTCGCCGCCCTGAGTTACCCGCCGCTGATGTACGTCCCGGGCAGTTGGCTTCCTCCGGTGGGTATTGCCCTCCGGGTGGACAGCTTCTCGGCGCTCTTCCTGATCCTGCTGGCTGTCGGCCACTGCGGGTCGGTGCTCTTTCGTCTGGGCAGCGAGGGGTCCCGACAATGGGAAGGCAAGACTGCCGCCCTTACGGCGCTGCTCTTCGGAGCCCTCGCCGGTGTTGTGGTCACCGCGGACCTGTTCAATCTCTTTGTCTTCGTGGAACTGGCCACCGTCTGCACCGTCGGGCTGATCTCCCGGAAGCAGCGCCCGGACAGTTCTGTTGCCGGGTTCGTGTATCTGATGATCGCCGCCGTGAGCGGAGCGCTGCTGCTGTTTGCGGTACTGTTGATCTACAGCGCTACCGGGACCGTCTCGATGTCCCTGGTAGCGGAGCGGATTCACGAGGTGCCTGCGGCGTTGCACGGGGTGATCCTGGGAGCGCTGGTGGTGTCCTTCGGGATCAAGTTCGGAATGGTGCCCTTTCATGTCTGGCAGCCCCGGGCGTATCACGCCGCCGGGACGACCACCGCAGGGGTGCTCTCCGGTTTTGGAATGAAGGTGTACCTGTACGCGCTCTTTCGTCTGCTCTGGGGCCCCCTGCAGGCGCCGCTCCTGCTCCCCGAAATCTTCCCGGTGCTGCAGGTGCTGGCGATGGTTACCATTCTGGTGGGGCATCTCATGGCTCTCCTGGAGAACAATCTGATCCGGATGCTGGCTCTCTCCAGTGTTGCTCACGGTGGGTATATTCTTCTTGGACTGGCTGCCGCAGGGGACGTGGGGGCAGATGCTGCGGTGGCGGCGGCGCTCTTTCACATCGCCGCGCATGCGCTGATGAAAAGTTCCCTCTTGTGGTCAGCCCACCACGCGATCTCCTTGGCCCGGTCATCACGAATAGTCGACCATCACGGCGTGGCCAGGGAAATGCCCGTGGTCATGGCGGCGTTCATGGTGGCAGCGCTGGCGATCGCCGGGATTCCTCCAACGGGCGGGTTTTTCTCCAAGTGGCTGGTGGCGCTGGCGCAGGGTTCGCTGCTGCCGGTGCTGGTCATCGCCTTGGGCACCGTTATCTCCATGGGGTATTACGCCCGGTATTTCGTCGTTGTGATGGCGAAGCGACCTCCGGAGCCGCTGCGGCAGGTTCGCTCCCGGAGCATTCTTTCCACCGCGGTGGTGGTGGTCTTTGCCGGGGTGGTGGCCGCTGCGGGGGTAGCGCAGGGGCCGCTGCAGTCCCTGTTTGTGGTCATGGCCGGCAGCCTCACCGGTTCGGGAGGACTCCCATGATCCCCGGCGGAATCGAGGCGGGAGTCTTTCTGGTGTTTGCCGGGTTGGGCACCTCTCTGGTGGTTCTGCTGGTGGCTGCCGGGGCACGAGGTCCTGCCGCTGCAGGGGCTGTTCATGTCGCCGGGGGTATCCTCGCCATCCTGGCACAGGATCTGATGACCCTCCTGATCGGATGGGAAGTGCTGACGTTCTCGGCGTTTATTCTCATTCGCGATGACGGCGGAAGACGGCACCGTGGTGTTGCCCTGCGGTACCTGATCACCCATGTGGGGGCAGCAGTACTCTATTTTGCCGCGATGGTGGTCCAGGTGAACGAGACGGGGTCTCTGGCGGTGCAGGTGCTGGTCCCGGCAGCGCAACCGCTGATGGTTCTGGCAGTCCTGATCAAGACCGCGACGATCCCGTTACACACGTGGCTGGTTCGATCGTATCCCTCGACGGATACGTTGGTGACACCGCTGCTGTCGGTGTTTACCACCAAGGTGGGGGTGGTCACGGCAGCGCGGCTGCTGCGGTTCGCACCCGGGGGGTACCCGATCCTGGCGCTTCTTGGCGGGGTAACCGCAGTGGTTGCGGTGGTCTACGCGCTGCAACAGCACAACGCCCGGCGGCTCCTGGCATACCATATTGTCAGTCAGGTGGGGTACATGATCGCCGGAATCGGCCTGGCTGCGGTGGAAACGACACCCGACGCCGCCGCCGTGACGGCGGGGCTCTTTCATCTGGTGACCCACACCCTCTACAAGGCGCTCCTGCTGCTGGTAGCGGCGGAGGCGGTTCGCCACGCCGGCCACGAGGACCTGACGGGGATGCCCGGGTTGCGATTTCGTCGTCCCGCACTGCTGCTGTGTGCGCTGGTGGGGGCCCTGGCGATATCGGGGGCCCCCTTCACCAGCGGTCACGCCAGCAAGTACCTGCTCAAGGGGGTCTCCCAGGGCAGCCCGGTGGTAAACGGACTGCTCACCGCAGCGTCTGTCGGGACGGGGTTGTCGTTTATCAAGTTCATCTACCTGATCTTTTTCAACCGTGTCGACGCCGCCGTCGGGGCTGCCGTCACAACTGGTACCACGCCGGCGGGTGGGCCGCCTTCGATTCGAGACCGTGCCGTTATCCTGTCCATTCTGGGGACCGCGGCCGTGACGCTGTTCATCGGCTTTTTCCCAGGTTCCGTTCCGGGGGTACCCGCCGGGGGATATCATGCCCTCGACGCGTCTCTGGGAGCGCTGGCACCTCTGGGAGTGTCCGCGATTCTGTGGCTGTTGCTGCGTCGACGTCTTACCCGGCAGCACCACCGCCCCCGGCGCCCCCGGTCAACTCCGATGATCTCGGTTCTCACCCGCCTGGGCCGAAGGATGCGTGTCCCTGCGCGGTCCCTTCAGGAACTGGGGCCGCAGATTCAAATCTTTATGATTCTTGCCGGTTTCTCCGCGCTGGTACTCCTGATCTTGCAGGTGAGTTGACTGGAGTCAACCGCCGCGGATCAGACGCAGCAGCTCCTCCGATGAGCCAGCGTTCAGGATTGCCTTACGCAGCCTGCGGCTCTTCAGCAGGCGCCCGACCTCGCTGAGAAACCGGAGGTGCGGACCCACCTGGTCTGGTGGCGAGAGGGTCATTACACAAATCCTGCTGGGTGAACCATCGATACTGGAAAAATCCACCGGTTCCGCTGTGACCGCCACGCACGCCAGCATTTCCTCAACCGCTGCGGTCTTGGCGTGGGGAATGGCGATGCCGTGCTGCATGCCGAAGGGTGTGTTCTGCTCGTTCCGGTCAATGTCCGAGCGCGCCAGCTCCCGGTCCCGGACCTTTCCGGTACGCTCCAGAATGGTGAGCATCTGTTCTATCACCTCATCCTTTGTCCGGGCGGCAAGACCTGTCGCCACCATCGATTCCGCCATCTCCGCAAACACCATACTACCAGTATCTCCCGGGGACAGGTCCGGGTCAAGAAATGTTGCAATCGCGTACCACCCCGGTCCCATGCCGCAACTCCATTTGACGATTGCCGGTGTTCACGTTACGATTGATCGCAGTCAGACCTTTCCCAGGGAGGAACATTGTACGTAGCAGCGTTGGACGTGGGCACCGGTGGACTGCATGTAGCGGTGTACACCGCTCCAGGAACTGTGATCGCCGAGGCGTATCTCGAGATCGGGTACTCCTCTGACGAGACTGGTCGGTTTCTTGAGTTCGATCCGGAGGTCCTCTTCACCCGGAGCATGAACCTCCTTGCCGGAACGATCCGGCGGGCGTCTCTGCCGGAGCATGCACAGCTTGTTCTGGCGGTTACCGGGCAGCGTCACGGCAGCGTATTTCTGGACCAACAGATGCAGCCGGTTCTCGCCGTAGCCAATCTTGACGGGCGGGTAGACCCGGCCACGCTGCAGGGCCTGCAGGAAGATTTCGGGAAGATTTTTCACCTGGCAGGACGAATCCCCTCGGAGATCTTCCCGGCTACCCGCCTCCTGTGGATGAGGGAACACCAGCGGGAGGTCTACGGAAGAATCCGCGGATTCCTGATGATCAACGAGTGGTTCACCTATCGGATGACCGGGGTTGCCCGCTGCGAGAGAACCAGCATATCCGAGTCCTTGCTCGTCTCGTTGTCCCATGCCGCCTGGAGCGACGAACTTTTCTCGATCTTCGGACTGAGCGAGCTGTCCCGTTGGGAGATCGTGCCTCCGGGAACGATCGTGGGAACGCTGGACCCGAGTGTGGCCCGGCAGTTCGGCCTGCCCAACCACACTGCGGTGTCCCTCAGTGCCGCGGATACCCAGTGCGCCGCCGTGGGCTCCGGTGCGACCAGCGCCGGAGACGTTGTGGTGGTCAACGGATCGACCACACCGGTGGTGATGGTAACAAAGCAGCCCATCCTCGATCCCCTGCAGCGTACCTGGACTGATCTGTATGTGGACGACCTCTTCCTCCTGGAGAGTAACGCCGGAAGGACCGGGATGGTGTACCGGGATATGGTGAAGCTGCTCTCCTGCCAGGAACTGCCGGAAGCGAGTATCGATGCGGTGTTTGAGGCGCAGCGCCGGGGCATCAGCGCAAATCTTATGCCCGATCCCGAGCAATCGGTGGATTTCCATCAGTGCCCCCAGGAGCTTCGTTTTACCGCTGACCCCATCGCTGCGTTGACCCTGCTTCCCTACCTGATGATGGAAAACACCGCATTCGCCGTGGCCGCCAACATCGCTGAGCTTCTCCGGGTAACCGGAGAGACGCCACGTCGGATCCTCCTGACTGGAGGGAGCTCCCGGAGCGAACTGACCCAGAGCATCCTGGCGGTATTGCTGGCTGATGCTCCGCTCTTTCTCACCGAGACCTACGACACCACTGCTCGCGGGGCGGCAATGCTCGCTCTGGTTGCGGCCAACCCGAAACTCTCACTGGAAGAGGTCTTCTCTGAAGGCAATCAGCATGGCAGGAAACCCCTGGCTCCTCCAGCGTCTTCCCGTTTCGCCGACGTGATTCAGGAGCGCTACCTTGGGTGGCGTCAGCGCTACCGGGATATGGCCCTCCGGAACAGCGGGTAGCGTTATGGCAGAGAGTAACGAGTTTCTGGCCCAGATCGCCTATCTCTACTACAAGGAAGACCTCACCCAGGAGCAGATCTCCCGGCAGATGGGGCTCTCTCGCCCCAAGGTTGCACGGCTTCTCAAAGAAGCCCGCCGCATCGGGATCGTGCGGATCGAGATCACCCAGCAGATGCCCCCTGAGCAGAAGGAAGCGTACGACCTGCAGAAACTGTTCGGTCTGCAACGGGCGATCGTAGTCCGCAACGAAGAGTCCCGGGCGGCGACGCTGCAGGCGATTCGCGGCGCGGTAGCGTCCCTGGTCGTCGAAAACCTCAAACAGGTAAACAGTATCGGGTTCTCCTTCAGCCAGACCCTTGGGAATCTGGCCGATTTTCTGCGCACCGGGACGGACAGTTTCCACATTGCCGTTTGCGACCTGATGGGTGCGATGATGGGGTTCCCCATGCCCTACACCGCCAGCGCCGATGTGGCCAAGAGAATCGGAGGCCAGCTGCATCCGATCTCCGCTCCCATCATGGTCCTTGATTCCAGCAATATCGATACGTATCTCAACGATCCGAACATCAAGAAATCGATGGCAGTGGCCAGCAAGATCGACTACGCGGTGGTCGGCGTGGGTGATTTCACCACCCAGAACATCCTCTTCCGCAGCGGCTACATCAATGAGGAGACGATCAGCAACCTTCGTCGCCAGGGGATTGTCGGGGAGATGTGCATGCGTTTCTTCAACTTGAACGGTCAGCCGGTGCAGACCGAACTGGATTCCCGGGTCATCAGCGTACCCTGGGATTCGCTGGCCAACGCAAAGAACCTCACCGCGGTGGCGTCAGGGGGTCATAAGGTGAGGCCCACGCTGGGGGCGCTCAAAACGGGCATCCTCCATACCCTGGTCACCGACCTTGAGACGGCTCGACAGATCCTGAATCTGCACCGTCGTTTCGACTTGTAGCCCTGGCTACACCGGAACAGGCGCCGGGGCGGGCCGTTCAGATTCCCAGTACGAAGCGCAGGGTGGCGATGGTAAAGCGATCGTCAACGAAGTAGCTGAGCCGGGCCGCCCGGTGCATCTCCTCTTCTTCAAGGGCGCCTTGCCAGCGCTGCCCCGCTTCGGTCACGGTGGTGATCTGTCGTTCCAGCTCCTCCGGAGCGGGGACACTCGCTGCGATTTCCTGAACTCGTTCCCACTGATCAAGAAGGTGTGTGCGTATCCTCTCAACCTGTGGCTGATTCAGCGTAGAGAGAAAACCGTTTCTCTCGATCATCTGACTGCCTGCATCACCCAGCACCGTGCGGATCTCCTGAGCCTCGTCCTCGTAGTCGGGAACCTCCAGGGATCGTCCCGCGATCTCATCGCGATTCCACTGGCGAAGACGGTGATACCACCCCGCGGCAATGACGGCACCTGCCGCTATCTGTGTGCCGTACAGCACCGATTTCTGTCTGGCAACGCTGCGGCACATCTCCAGAATGTACGCGATCTGGTACTCCGAACCGGTAACTGCTCCGCTTGCCAGGAGAGCCGAGAAGAGAACCCGAATGGACTCAGGTTCACGTCGTGCAATCCCCTCGGTGGCGTTGACGACGGCCTGGTAGGCTGCCCGGGCAGTAGCGGAAACGTCGCTGGAGTACTCCCTTCCCAGCAGCAGGTGTGAGAGCTCCCAGTCCGCCAGAGCGACGGATTTGCCGAGGACCTCCTGGTACCCCGCAGCGATCATCGCTGGTGGTGCCGCAGACAGTACCGGCAGGGAGGCAAAAATTGCGCTGGGAGCGTGGCAGGGGACCGTTCGTTTGTATCCCTGCACATAGATCGACGCACTGTCCGCGGCGTAGCCGTCTACTGATGGAGCGGTGGGAACCGAAACAAACGCTTTGTTCACCCGATGAGACACAAACCTGACGATATCAGTGATTGTACCGGATCCAATGGCGATGAGCAGTTGCACCTTCCTGTCGATCTCTACAAGAACGGAGACGATGGCCCGTTCAGCTGCAACCAGATCCTGTCCGTCAAGAATCACTGTCTTTACCCTGATGCCCCGGGCTTTCAACTCCTGATTGATGCCGTGACCGAGGATACTGTAGGTATTCGAATCCGAGACGGAAACGACGCTCAGGAATCCTTCGTTCTGGCAATATCGGGTGAGCGCCTCGGCAATTTCTTCACCGAGGTAGAGCCGTTTCTCTGTTGAT
The DNA here is from genome assembly GCA_007117185.1 of Spirochaeta sp. Taxonomy (GTDB): domain Bacteria; phylum Spirochaetota; class Spirochaetia; order DSM-27196; family Alkalispirochaetaceae; genus Alkalispirochaeta. The sequence continues at coordinate 11,018 of SKHA01000088.1, forward strand.
GAACCCTTCTGTATGAACATTTGTTCAATTATGAACGCTAAAGGCGGCGAAGTCAACGAAAACCGTGCATTTTTTTCTTGACAGACTGAACAACCGTGCTAACATGAACATATGATCACATTGATCCGGGTTATCGTCCCGGGTCATATCAAGAAGGAGTCAAGATGGCAACAGAAAAAACACAGGCACATCGCGGAGACCTTCCCGAAAAGATGAAAGCCCTTGTTGCGTACGGACCGGGGGATTATCGCCTGGAGGAGGCAAAGACCCCGCGCGCCGGAGAGGGTGAGATCGTCATCAAAGTAGAGGCCTGCGGTATCTGCGCCGGAGATCTCAAGGCATTTCACGGCGCACCAAGCTTCTGGGGCGGCGCCGGCAGTCCTGCCTACATCAAAGCTCCGGTTATTCCCGGGCATGAGTTCATCGGATACATCGTTGAGATTGGTGAGAACGTCGACAACTGGGCACACCACGGCGATACCGGATTCAAGGTAGGAGACCGGGTCATCTCCGAGCAGATCGTACCCAGGTGGACTGATATGTTCTGCAATACCGGACGGTACTGGCAGGATGAGCAGCACGACCTGTACGGTTTTCAGAACAACGTGAACGGCGGCTTCGCCGAGTACATGAAGTTCCCCAAAGAGGGGATCAACTTCAAGCTTCCCAAAGATGTTCCGGTGGAAAAAGCGGTTCTCACCGAACCGTTTGCCTGCTCCAAGCACGGCGTGGATCGCGCCCAGATCACCAACGACGACGTGGTGGTTATCTCAGGGGCAGGCGTCATCGGTTTGGGTATGGTCGGCTTTGCGGCGCGACGAAAACCCCGGAAGCTGATCGTCCTGGACCTGAACGACAAGCGCCTGGAGAAAGCCCTTGAGTTCGGTGCTGATGAGGTTCTGAACCCCAAGAAGGTGGACGTGGTCAAGCACATCAAGGATCAGACCGGCGGGTACGGTGCGGACATCTATATCGAGGTCTCCGGCCATCCCAGCAGCGTTCACCAGGGGCTCTCGTTATTGCGGCGTCTGGGTCGGTTCGTCGAGTTCAGCGTCTTCAAGGATCCGGTGGAGGTCGACTGGAGCATCATCGGTGACCGGAAAGAACTGGATATTCTGGGCGGCCACCTTGGTCCGTACTGCTACCCCCCGACGATCGAATGGATCTCTGACGGCAGTATCCCCACCAACGGGGTGGTGACCCACAAGCTGCCCCTCACCGACTGGGAGAAGGGTTTTGATCTCGTTGACAAGGGGAGCGAGTCCATCAAGGTGGTGCTCTTCCCCAACGAGGAATACATGTAGGAACGACAGGTGCGGTCACACCGCACCTATCAATAGACGTTGGGTGGACGATGCGTTGCATGGCCACATCGCGAATACACTAGTGAGAAAACCCAAGGAGGTTTTGTATGCAAAAGACTGTAGCTCTGTTGCTGGTTGTCTTGATGGCATTCAGCGTGGTCGCCTTTGCCGGTGGCCGTCAGGAAGGTCCCGCGGCGACTGCCGTCACGGGTGAGTTTGACTGGAGACGCTACGAGGGTCAAACAATAAAACTGCTGCTCAACCAGCATCCCTATACAGACGGTATGCTGGCGGAACTGGACAAGTTCATTGCCATGACTGGAATTCGAGTCGAGTACGATATCTTCCCGGAAGAAGAGTACTTTGACCGATTGACCCTGGCGCTGTCCTCCCGCTCTCGGGAATACGATGCCTTCATGACCGGTGCGTACATGGTGTGGCAGTACTCTCCTCCCGGTTGGATGGAAGACCTGACACCGTTTATCCAGAACCCCTCTCTGACAAATCCCGACTACGATTTTGCGGATATCATCGACGGTATCGCCGCTGGTCTGCGCTGGGACGGCGTTGACGGCAGCCAGGTGGGTAGTGGTGCGCAGTGGGCGCTTCCCTGGGGTTTTGAAGGCAACACCCTGATGTACAACAAGCCCCTGTTTGATCGCCTCGGTCTGGAAGAACCCCGCACTCTGGACGACGTGATCCGCATTGGCCGCATCATTCAGCGTGAAACCGACCTCATTCCTATCGCTGTTCGTGGTACCCGCAGCTGGGCAACGATCCATCCGGGCTTCATGACTGCCTTCAACTCCGCAGGTGGTCAGGATTACGATGCCAACATGAACCCCCTGATGAACAACGATGTGGGAACCCGCTTCGCTCAGAAGTGGATCGAGATGGTTCAGGAAGTTGGACCGCCGGAATGGACCAGTTACACCTGGTACGACGTGGGTAACTCCCTCGGTGCCGGCCGTGCTGCCATGATCTACGATGCTGACATCCTCGGCTTCTTCCAGAACGTGGCTGGCGCGTCCCAGGAATCAGGAAACATCCGTTGGGCATCCCGTCCTCCGGGGTTGGATGATTATGCTACTACCCCCAACATGTGGACGTGGTCCCTCGCGATGAACGCGTTCTCCGAGCAGAAACCCGCCGCATGGTATTGGCTGCAATGGGCAACGGGCAAAGAGTTCCTGACCACTGCAGCGGTGGAATACAACACCGTTAACCCTATTCGGCGCTCCATCTGGGAGAACCCCCAGTTCCAGGCCCGCCTGAACGATTTCGATGGCTATCTGGAACAGTATCAGTCCCTTATTGACGGAACCGGCATCCACTTTACGCCGCAGTCACGGTTTTTCGAAACCACCACTGAATGGGCGGCCGCGCTGCACCGAATCTACGAAGGGCAGAACGCCAGCCAGGTCCTGAACGAGCTGGCCAGACGTCTGGCTGACGAGTTCTAACAGGGAACTCGCAAAAGAAACGGTTTACAATACCGTAAGGAGGTGGGCACCTGCCCACCTCCTTGTAGCCACAACACCAAGGAATTCGGATCACCGCTGCTGACGGTGCCGCTCCGGAAACGGAACGGTACCGCCGGGAGCGGAATCCCGGCCCAGAAACCAGGAGGTACTCAAAAATGGCTGATGCAGTAAAACACGGGGCAGTAATTGACGAGCAGTTGCAACCGACCCGTATCGAGCGTCTGAAACCGTATCTGATTATTCTGCCGGCACTGCTGCTGACCATCGGGATATTGATACCCTTTGGAACGGGTGTGTACTGGTCGTTTACCAACTATAATCTGATGCGTCCGAACTTCCAGTTCACCGGTTTTCAGAATTATTTCCGGCTGTTCGGCAGTGAACGGTTCTGGAACGCCCTGCGCGTGTCCTCCACGTACGTGTTCCTGGCTGTCGGTACGGAGCTGATTCTCGGTCTGGCCATCGGGCTGCTCCTGAACCGGGACAATCTGGTCACCAAGATTCTGCGCCCGCTGCTGATTCTCCCGCTGTTGATCGCGCCGGTTATTGCGGTGCTTATGTGGCGCCTGATGATGAGCACCCAGTTCGGGGTATTGAACTACTTCCTGAGCATGATCAACCCCACGCTGCGCAACTTTCCCTGGGCAGGTTCGGCGCAGTATGCAATGTTCACCGTTGTCCTGATAGACGTGTGGATTTTCACTCCGTTTGTGGGGTTGCTGGTCCTCGCCGGGTTGCGGTCCCTGCCGAAGGCGCCCTTTGAAGCGGCGCAGGTAGACGGCGCGTCCAAGTTCTACACCTTTCGTACCCAGACGATGCCGATGCTTACACCCTACATAACCATCGCTCTCATATTCCGTCTCATCGACAGCTTCAGGATATTCGATATCCCGTTTGCGCTGACCCGCGGGGGTCCCGGAGACGCTCTGATGGCCCTGCAGGTCACGGCGTACACCGAGTCGTTTACATTTCTGAATATCGGTCGCGGCGCCTCGTATATGTTCATCACGTGGATTGTGATCTTCCTGGTCAGCAAGGCACTGGTTAACTATTGGATGAAGTGGCGTTCCCGCCTGAGCTGACACGTACATAAAGGAGTAACGAAGATGCCTGAAGTAAAGACACAGAAAGACCGAATCGCCGACGGAGTACTCAACGGCGTTCTCATAGTTTATTTCATTGCCGCACTGTTCCCGATCGTGTGGGTGT
>SKHA01000170.1 GCA_007117185.1 Spirochaeta sp.
CAGGAGGGGGAAGTGGTTTCCCTGACGGCCCACGCACAGTTTGGCCATCTGGCGTATCGTTCCCATCTCTTCGGCGGCGGCCTTGGTATCCACCGTCCCCAGTTCCTCACCCGCCTCCTCGGCCTGCCCCCGCAGATCCTGCAGGTTGTCCTGATAGCGTTCCAGATCGTTGTACGCTTTGCTTATCTCCCGCCCCTGGTTGCTCAGTCGACGCAATTCCGAGTTGATCTCGGTAAACAGACTGCGTTGTTCGTCCGTGTAGGGCCCCTTGAGTCCGTCCGTTTCATGGCGTTTCTCCCGGTCGGTAAGGTGCTCAACCATCCGGATCAACGATTGCTCTACCACCTCCATCTCCTGATTCTGGGTGGCTATCAGAGTGATCTGGGCGTCCACTTTGCCCTGAACGATCTCGACCTGTCGGGAGATTTTTGAGCTTTGCCGACCTGCCAGGTCTTTGGTCTCATCGGTGGCCGAAGCGTTCACCTTCCCCGACGCTACCTGGCGCAACCACTCGTCAACGTAGAACAACGGCTGACCCGTTCGGTTCTCGTCAATCGCCTGGGCGATCATCACCCGCTGGTCCTTGTCGAGCATCGTCGGCAGCAGAACCCCGAAGCGAAGCAGGAGTCTCTTCGGATCGGCAAGCTTGCCGTGAGCCCGCAGGGCAATGGACTTGGTCAGTTCCCAGTACAGAGGGATCAGCCGATTGCGGTAGAGGGATCGATCCTCAGGATTATCCGCCTTGAGGAACTGCGCCAGGGTGCTGTGCACCCGCTTGGCCACCTCGCCCTCTCCGGTCAGAACATCCTGATAGAAGTTGGCATTGCGGAAAAACGGTTTTGGTGGTTCAGAGATCTTCTCGATCTTCTGAAACCGTTCCGTTGCGGTTTCACCGTCACCGGAGGAGGAATCGTCATCCCCAAGGCCCGGTTCATCGAAGAGGTCTTCAAAATCCGGCGCATCCTCGGCGCCATTCACAAACAGATTGTCGCTGGTATCGAAGGACGAACTCATGGGGTAACTATATCACAGGCAGGGCGCTTGAAAAGAGACCCGCATGAGGACCCGCGATGCCCCGGACTGCGCACAAAAAAAAAGACCGCCGAAGCGGTCTTTCCTGGAGGTGACGGGACTCGAACCCGTGACCCCTTGAATGCCATTCAAGTACTCTAGCCAGCTGAGCTACACCCCCGCAACATCAGTCCCGGCATTCTCACGATATTGATCGGTTCTGTCAAGCAGTTTTTCCTGCAGCATTCCCGCCGCCATCAGTACCGCCGGCGGGTATCCACCGCTTCGGGGAGATCACCTGTCTTCAGGAAGATGTCCAGTTGTCGGAAAATATCCCGGAGACTCGCCGCAACCGCCTGGGGTGTGTAGCCGCCGAGGTGAGGAGAGAGCAGCACGTTGTCCAGGGTGTGAAAGGGAAATGCTCCGGGGTGGGTGGCCGCGTCACCGGCGGGGTACCGGTACCAGGTATCGATAGCGGCGCCACGCAGGACACCCTCCCTCAGCGCGTTGTACAGCGCCGCTTCGTCGGCGATTGCCCCCCGCCCGACGTTCACGAAGAGGGCCCCCGGCATGGCAGCGAAGACCTGTGCACTGAGAACGCCCCGGGTCTCTTCGGTCAGCGGAAGCGAACAGACAACGATGTGAGCGCCGGTAACCGCTTCGATCAGGTCGGTATTCATCCGATCAAACGGAGGAGACGCAAGGGCGTTGGTTCGACGATACCCTGTTATCCGGCAGTCAAACGGGGCCAGCAGGCGCGCCAGCCCCTGCCCGATTGATCCGGTTCCCAGCAGGGTGACCGACGCTCCCCGGAGGGAGTGCCACGCCGCATCGGCAGGTTCCCCGGCAGCGAAACCGTGCCATTTTCCCTGTCTGAGGTCACGATCGTAGGGGGCAATATTGCCCAGAAAGCCGAGAATCAGCGCCAGAGCACGCTCGGCCACATAGATTCCGTTGGTGTGCGCTGCCGCCAGGGTTATTCCCCGTTGGTGGAGCAGCTCAAGGGGCAGATGATCCACCCCCGCCAGGGAGACCCCCAGAAAACGAAGCTTGTGCGCCCGTTCAACCACCGACAGCGGCACAGCGGTGCCGATCGCCAGGTCAGCCTCGGCGACACCGGGGTCTTCCAGGTCCGTGGTGACGGTCACCTCGATTTCGGGATGACGCTGCCGAAACGCAGCCAGCTCACCCCGCCACAGATCGTTCAGGTTGAACCAAACCAGCAGATGCATCGCGTACAGAACCGCTTAAAACCGTGGTGAGTCCAGCAGGCTGCCTCCGCCGAAGGGGCTGGTTGACCCACCACCGGGACCGCTGGGAAGCCCGCCGAAACTGCGCCGTTCCAGCTCGGCGTACATTGCCAGCATTCCCCTGACCTCTGACAGCTGCGCCATCAGCTGGTTCTCCCGGGCTGCGAAAGCGGTAAAAAACTGCCGGGAAGTCTGTCCGTTGATGTTTGTCTGACCGATTCCCTGGTCATGATAGCGCCGCAGCTCACGCAACCGGTACACCGTGTCCTCAAAGAGGGGCAGGATGCTGCGGACCCGGATCATCGCCGGGCTGATCTCTGTGCGCAGGCGCATGTCCTGTCCCAGGGAGGATTGATTCTCCAGTGCCGTGTTCAGACGGTCGCGAAAGCGCATCAGCTCCCTTCGGGCAGTCTCAAACTCGCCGACAGTGTCCTCAAAACGACGGGCATACGCGCGGTTGAATGTAGCAGCACCGCTACGGAATACCTGCAGGCGCATCTCCGTCCAGGTCGAGTACAGGCGGTCGAAGTCGCCGTCAGGAACCTGAACCTGCTGTGGTGCCTGATCCGATTCCACCTGTACCGCCACCCCGGCGTTGGCAATCGCCTCCCGGCCCATCGCACCGACAGCGATCCTGCCGCTGCGCACCCCCAGAAGACTGCTCTCGTCGGGAGCGGTGAGTACGTCGAACTCCGTTCCCCGGACACCAAAAACCGCCGAGCGGGTCTCCACCGAGACGCTTGACCCACGAGAGACCTGGCGGACGGCCATCTCCACCGAACCGTTGAGCAGCTTCAGTCGCGCCTCGGTGCCGCCACCGCTGCCCTCAACCACCTCAACGTACCAGGCGGTGTTCTCCCGAATCCGTACCTCCGTGCGGCCATTCACGGTAAGCTCCACCTCCACGTAGCCGTCAAACCCCGTCTGCAGCACATCCATCTCCTGCAACGCTTCTCCGGGGCTGATCTGGAACTGGTCCAGAACACGACCGTTCCGCAGCAGCTGCACGTCCCCTTCGACGTACAGGATGCGGCCGATACTCCATACCGGAGCGGTGGCCAGGGTGAGCAGCAGCACCGTGGCCAGGCCTGCTTTCCGGACGACACGCAACCACGTGCCGGTAAATGTCTGAATCATTGGTGCCCCCTATTCTTCCCGAGCAATGACGAGGCTGTAGTAGTATCTCCCGTCTGCCGAAGCGTGGCGGGAGATCACCAGGAACTGCCGCAGCGTCGCCGCCGCCTCCTGGGCCACCGTGGTCGTCATGCTGGTTCCCTGACGCTCAACCTCCCGGCGGTCTTCCAGCATCCGTACGGACGACCGGGTCTGCGAGAGGATCTCCTTGAGCGCCTCCTGATCCGCCGAATCGATACTGTCCCGGAATCGGCGGCTCCTTAAAGATACCCCGGTTGTAACGATAAAACCGGCAATCTCCGGAGGTCGTCTCACCCAGGATGGCTCCCCCGATCCGGCAGGGTCAATGCGAATTGCAGGCAAAGGCGGAATGCCATCCACCGTAGCCAGGATGTACGTTCCTTCAGCATCCTGCAGCACCTGGAGGACGTTAACCGAATCCACCAGCCTGTCGGCGAGATTGGCGTCCCATTCAGCGGCAATACCGTCCTGTACCCCCAGAGAGCGCCCGCTGGTCTGGGTGACGACCTGGTAGCGTGCCGCCATCCGGACGTACCGGGAGGCCTGCTCCGCCGCGTGAAGGATTGCCACCGCTTCCTCTTCGTCGCGATTGCGCAGCCGCGAGGCAACACCCAGGAACACCGGTTGAGTCCCCGCAGGGCGCAGGTCCCGTAAAAACTGATCTACCGTTGCTCCGGTGACAACAGTCCGCTGGGGCGGTGCAGTCGCAGCCGGGGTGGTGGACGCGGAGGAGGTTGTAGCGCAACCGAGCAGGACGGCGGCAACCGACAGAACGATCAATCCGGTTAGTATTCTGCGTTTCATAGACTCTCACTATAGGGTGCCTTTCGTGGGAATTCAACGACCTG
>SKHA01000051.1 GCA_007117185.1 Spirochaeta sp.
GTCTTCATCAAGTTTTTCGGACTCTGGTTTCGGGCGCTCCTCTCAGGAGCACCTGTTCCATTAACGCGAATCATCGGGATGTGGCTTCGAAAGATCGACCCGTCGGTCATCGTGGACAGCAGAATCATGCTGGTGAAGGCTGGCATCCCCATGGACCCGGAGCTGCTTGAAACACATCAGCTGGCGCAGGGAAACGTGCAACGGGTCAGCCAGGCGCTGGTAGCGGCCAGCAAGGCAAATATCCCCCTGAACTTTCAGAGGGCAGCGGCGATCGATCTGGCCGGTCGTGACGTTCTTGAAGCGGTCAAGACCAGCGTCAACCCCAAGGTGATCGACTGCCCGGATCCGCAGCAGGGACGCACCGCTATAGAAGCGGTCGCCAAGGACGGTATTCAGCTGCGGGTCAAGGCGCGGGTCACCGTCCGGGCCAACATTGAACGGCTTGTAGGCGGAGCGATGGAAGAGACGATCATCGCCCGCGTTGGTGAGGGAATCGTCACCACCATCGGTTCTTCAGAGACGTACAAGGCTGTCCTTGAGAACCCGGATCAGATCTCACGACGGGTCCTGGAGAAGGGGTTGGACGCCGGAACGGCGTTCGAGATTCTCTCCATCGATATTGCCGACATTGATGTCTCGGAGAACGTGGGGGCGAAGCTGCAGGCGGACCAGGCCGAGGCGGATATGCGCCGCTTCCAGGCAGAGGCGGAACAGCGCCGCGCTGCCGCCGGGGCCCGGGAGCAGGAGATGCGCGCGGCGGTACAGGAAAATCGCGCCAAGGTGGTTCTGGCGGAGGCGGAGATTCCCAAGGCGATCGCCGCGGCGTTTCGCGAGGGCAACCTGGGTATCATGGATTATTACCGGCTGAGAAACATTCAGGCCGATACGGACATGCGCTCGTCCATTGCCGGAGAGGAAATGCCCGAACGTGATACCTGACGCCCTTTTCAGGCTGATAACTGCTGCGGTTATCGGGTTTTTGCCGCTTCTGATCACCGTTGTGCGGCTGCGACGCCGCGCAGTAGCGCAGCGGGACGGTCAACCGAAGACGAAGCGTGACGGCGCCAGTCCGCCGAAGCGTCCCCGAAAGGGGCCCGGCCGGCTGCGTCTGTGGCTGGAGCAGCGGGGGATCCACCTGCTGGGAGACCCTGAGGTGGTGGCGCCGGCCACCCCAACGACCCGTCCCGGGCCACAGGGGCCGCGGCCGCCACAACAGCCTCGGGGGGCGGGCTACCTTCGGAAGCAGCCCGGTCTGTCACAACCGCCGGCACAACCACAACCACGGCCACAACCACGGACAGCGCGGTTCGGGCAGCTGACGGAGCTTCAGCGCGCCCTGGTGTGGTCGGAGGTACTGGGACCGCCCAGGGGGCTGCGGCCCGACCCGTTCAGTCCCGCGCGCCCAGACGGCGAATGAACTCGTAGGGGTAAAACGACGGCGGGTTACTCACCGCGTCCAGACGCGCCCGGTGATCCGCGCTCAGGGCCCACCCAACGCTGCCCGTGTTTGCCTGCAGCTGCTCCATCGTCCGTGCACCGATGATCGGGGCGGTTACTCCCGGCCGGTTCAGGACCCAGTTCAGGGCAACCTGGGCAGGCGTCTTCCCACATTCCCCAGCAACCTCAAGGAGAACGTCCACCACCGACCAGGTACTCTCGTTGGCGTAGTTGTCCCAGCTTTCGCTCCATCCCTTCTCGCCGGCGATGCTGATTCTGCTGTCTCCGGGAGGAGCGGTCATCCCGCGATAGAACTTTCCGCTGAGCCACCCACCCCGCAGGGGACTCCAGGGAATGATCCCCAGCCCTTCGTCGAGGCATACCGGAACCAGCTCGTGTTCGATGCCGCGTTCCAGCAGGTTGTACTGAGGTTGCAGAGAAACGAATCGTTCCAGCCCCAGCATTGTCATCAGATCAAGAGCGCGCTGCAGCTGATAGCCGGTGAAGTTGCTCACCCCCAGATAGCGTACCACCCCCTGCTGGACAAGACCGTCCAGGGTGGACAGGGTCTCCTCAAGGGGCGTCAGGGGGTCCCAGCAGTGCACCTGGTACAGGTCGATGTAATCGGTCTGCAACCGGTTCAGACTCGCTTCAACGGCCTTGAGGATGTGCTTGCGCCCAAGGCCCGCGTCGTTGGGGCCGTCACCCATAGGGAACCGCACCTTGGTTGCCAGGACCAGATCATCCCGGTTCACCTCGCTGCGATTGAGCCATTTGCCGATGATCGATTCTGACGCTCCGGTAGTGTAGACGTCGGCGGTATCCAGAAAGTTTCCGCCGGTATCGACAAAACTGTCGAGAATCCGGTGGCTGGTCGCCTCGTCGGTTTCTCTGCCAAAAGTCATTGTGCCAAGGCAGAGTTCGCTCACCTTGAGTCCGGTTTTTCCAAGTAGTCGGTATTCCATAGGTGATGATACATCGCCACAATGCCCCTATGGAACCACACTACTGGAACGAAGCGTGTTCCGCTCTGGAAACGGCCGATCCCGTACTGGCAGGGCTGATTCGCGAGCATCGCCGGGATGTTCTGCGGGGATCAGGGAATCCCCTGCAGACGATCCTCAACGCCATCGTGGGTCAGCAGATCTCCGTCGCCGCCGCGGAGAGCATCTGGAAGCGGCTGCTCGCGGTGCTTCCGGAGGTCAGCGTGTCTGCTCTGGCGTCGATGGACCCGGAAACGCTGCGTGCGGTGGGGTTGTCCTGGCGCAAGGTGGAGTACGTCCAGGAGATCTGCCGGAGTTTCCAGGACGGTACGGTACAACCCGAACGGTGGCCGACCATGTCGGACCTGCAGATCCGCAGCGAACTGTGCAGCATCCGCGGCGTGGGCCCCTGGACAGCGGATATGGTTCTTATCTTTCATCTCCAGCGCCCTGACGTCCTCCCGCTGGAGGATATCGGGCTCATTAACGCGGCGTTCAACCTTTACGGGTGGGACGACCCGGGCTCACCAAAAGCACGCCGCCAGACCGTTGCAGACCACGCCCGGCTGTGGACCCCCTGGCGGACAGTAGCCACCTGGTACATCTGGCGGGACCTGGACGCCGACCCGGTGATTTATTGAGACATGCTATCGTGACGGGACGTGAACACCCCTTTTCCAAGATCGGTGTACCCGTCATAGTTGCACCATGAGAATTGCCCTATTTGGAGGAACCCGCGGAACGGGCCGGCAGGTACTGCTGCAGGCGCTGCAGAACGACTGGGGGGTCAAGTTGCTGGCGCGTAACCCCCAGGCAGTGCCCCCTGAGGCAGGGCTTGAAGTGATCGGCGGGGACGCCCTGGACCCCGGGAAGGTAATCATGACGATCACCGGGTGCGACGCGGTAGTAAGCTGCATCGGCCCCGCGGGGCGCAGCCGGTACGATCGCGCAGTCTGCAGCAGCTTCACCGAGATCCTGATACCGGCGATGAATAAGTTCTCCATAACCCGGGTGGTGGCGGTAAGCTCCATGGGCGTCGGCTCCAGCGCCGCGCAGATACCGCTGCTTCTGCGTCCCCTCTTTGCGACGCTGTTCAAGGGTGCCCTTCTGGACAAGGAAAAACAGGAGTTACTGTTACAGCAGAGCCCACTGGAATGGACGATCATCCGCCCGGGGGGGCTTACCGACAAACCGACGGGGGTGCAACCAACCATCGGAACGGACCTTCAGACTCGGGCCGGCCGGATCGAACGCAAGGACGTTGCCGCCTTTGTGATTCGGGAACTGGAATCAGCGCAGTATCTCCGGCAGACGCCCTACATCACTTAACTGGTCTCGACGATGAAGCGGGCGCCCCACCCGAAGAGGGTCGCCCTTGACGGTGCATCCGGCAGCTGCTCGGTGTCGTCAGAGTGGTACGCTTCAAGATACAGCTCCAGACGGGCTGGCCCGGTGCCTGCGCTGAGCCCCGCCTGAAGGGAGACGTCTGCAGCCACCCCACCGGCTCGGAGGGCAATCACGTCGGTAGCGGCGTTGGCAAACAGACTGGCTCCCTCAAGGCCGATATCCTGGCGCACTTCCACGGCGAGATTGAGAACATAAAGCGCCCTGGGGTCGACAATCGACGGAGCGCCCCAGAAATCATAGAGTTCCACCCAACCGGCTCGCACCATTGCGTCCAAGGCGATCCCTGTAATTCTCTTCGGGCGCATGTCCATGACCGCGAAGCCCCCGCGAAGAATATCCGCGGCGGGATCATCAAACAGCCTCGGGCGCAAGGGATGGTAGCTGCGTCGGGAATACTCGGCGATAACCGCGAGTCGGGCTGGTCGGGAAGCTGGAAGATCAACCGTCGCCACAACTCCGTATTCGAACTGGATCGCGTTCATCTGCCAGGGGGCCGCCGCAGCGCCGGGGGTCTCCCCCTCGTTCAGCGGTCCACTCAGCAGAATTGAGCTGTAGAAGACCCCCAGACGAAACGGTGCCAGGTCAAACAGGGACTGGTGTCCGTATCCTTCGATATGAAACTGATCCCACATGGAGTTACGGAACAGGTAGTTCCGGTAGATCGTGTGGTAGTAGCCAGCGGTGAGCAACCCAACCGGTTCGGGTGCAGGCGCCAGGACCACCGCAGAGGGGCGCTCCATGAAATCCCAGGAGACAACTGCAGTAATCGGTGAGAGAAAAAGAAAGAACGCGGTGGCTTTCCAGATCAAATCACTCATAGAAGCAATATACTACTACGGAGTTGCGCAGCAAAACACCCGAAATTCGCGCCTGCAAACTGTCAATTTCTCAGCATGGTCACCAGGCGTACGCTTCCGGGGCCTGGTCTCCTGGACCGGGAAAGATCGTGTCGATGGCGCTCATGGTGGCTTCATCCAGGGAAAGATCGATCGCTCTGACCGCACTTTCCAGCTGAGGTATGGTCCGCGGACCGATAATCGGCGCGGTAACCACCGGGTTGTGCAGCAGCCACGCCAGCGCCACCACCGGTGGTTCTTCTCCCAGCGATCTGCAAAGCCTGGAGAACTGCTCTCTCTTTGCAGCGGTTTCGGCATCGTACTCGTTCCCGGCGCGGCGACCGTTACCGTCATTCAGGGAGTCTCCGGCCAGCACTCCACCGCCAAGGGGACTCCAGGGCAGGATGCCCACCCCGTATTCCCGGCACACCGGAACCATTTCAAGCTCAACCTGGCGGGTCACCAGACTGTATTTGCTCTGCTCGCTTATCAGGCCAAACATACCTCGCGAGGCGGCGCGCTCGTTGGCTTGCGCCACATTCCAGGCAGCAAAGTTACTGGAACCAGCGTACAGTACCTTGCCGGCGGTGATCAGTTGGGCGTAGCCCTGCCAAATCTCATCCCAGGTTGTACCCGGACGCAGGTGCGGTGGGTAGACGAGTTTCGAGTGATCGCCCCCCAGATACGTAGCGGGGCTCTTGAAGTGGGGTAAGCCGCGGTCGATGTGGTGCATCTGGTACAGATCGATTCGATCGGTCTTCAGCCGCCTCAGACTGGCATCGATGGCCGAGCGCATATGGTACAGGCTCAACCCCTCGTCGTTGGCACCGGGGCCCATTGGCCCGAAGAACTTGGTGGCCAGAACGATCTTGTCCCGGTTCCCGGTTTTCTCGATCCACCGACCGATTATACTCTCGGTGTAGCCGTTTTCGATCTCGACTCCATAACGATTGGCGGTGTCGAAAAAGTTGATTCCCAGCTCAAGTGCACGATCCATAATGGCGTGGGAATCCTCCTCGGTCGCCTTCGTCCCGAAGTTCATGGTGCCAAGACAGATGCGACTCACCTTCAGACCGCTTCGACCAAGTTTTGTAAACTTCATACGTCAATGGTAGCGCCAATCCTGCGTCAGCACAAACGCAGCCGAATCCGACAGTGTCCCTGAAATGGGTGCGATGAGGGCTATGATTCCAGGTCAGAGATCGTCGATATCGCGTGTCTGTACGTGCACCGTAGCTTCAGCGACAAACCCTTCGAGGTGGAAGAGCCCGTCTACCGATACATCGTCAACAGAAATCTCGAGGTTGTACGTATCGTATTCATCGCCGTACGTTCCTGCTGCGTGGCCACCCGCCGAGCGGGAGGTAATCGCGTAACTCTGTTCGGACAGCGTGTAGACTTCCGTTGGTTCCGGCGCTCCAAAGTAGAGCCCATCTGAGTGCTGGTTGTTGATCCATTCAGAGATTCCTTCATCTGTAAGATCGGGATCGAAAATGTGGACAGCAATTTCCGGATAGAAATCGGTTGACTGGTTCCCCAAACGAAGAGTCACCACCGCATTCTGATCTCGCAGATGATAAAACAACTGGGTAGGCCCATGGCGATACACGCTGTAATACCGTGTCACCGCTTGAACTGAAACGTTCTCACCAGCCACATCGAGACGTCGGGCAAAATCCATGCCGGAGCCATCTGCAAAAGAAAGCACCGCCACGGACAAAAAGATCGCAACCATCAGTTTTCCGTTATTCTTCATATCTACTCCAAACTCCTGTGGATTTCGATTACCTGTCGGTTAAACCTATCACACAGCGGGTGTACCGGGTCCATAGACACCCTAACCCCCTACATCACTCGTTCAAAAACGGTCGGTCTATTTATTTGGGAAGTAATTCGTTACCAAACAGGAAATGCAGGCTTCAGCGAGCGATGGGAATCGAACCCACATCTCCAGCTTGGAAGGCTGGGGTAATAAGCCATTATACGACGCTCGCGATTGCGCAGCAAACTACCACACCGCCACAGTTCTGGTCAACCATTACACCCGCGTCATTCCACCACCAGGATGTTCAACCCCGGGGCAACCGGGCGACTGATCTCTTCGGCAACCACAGGAGCGCGCCCTACCCGCAGGTACGCACCTGCCTCCGAGATCATCAGCAGCGGGAGAGTTCGGGGCTGACCATCGACGGAGATCATCTGCCCTGATGGTCCGAGAATCAAGACTCCCGTCCTCACGTCTTCCCCGGTGTAGGAATCCAGCTCTGCGGCCACCCCGATCGGATAGGCAAAGCGCTCCCGGGTCCAGTCAGAGAGACTGGCATCGGCAACACGACGGTTACTGCGCCACCGCAGCGCAGAGGCGACAACCGTCACTGCACCCACACCAACGGCACCCCAGCGGATCGCCTCCACCACGGCGGCGTCACCGGCAGGCTCATCGTAAAAAAAGTAACCCCCCACACCCATTCCCGCGGCGCCAACAGCCATCCCCACAATCGGCCAGGGCCTGCTGCGGCGCTCTCGAAGGGAGTCCGACTCCGCCCGGGCGCTGTTCCATGCACGCTGCTCTGCCTGAACCATGGCATCCTGCCGCAACGCCAGCTCCCGGTTCAGATCTGCCATGGCATCCAGAAGCTGCCCCGCTTCATCCCAAAGCCCCTGGTCCAGAACGCGGACCCGCTCAAGGTCCAGCAGGTGAAAATGAACCAGCGCGTTCCGCCTGGCCCGCTCGCGCAGCGGCTTATCCGCTGCGCCGATATGGCGTCGCGCTACCGGGACGGGAGCGACCGCGCCCCCCGTTCCCGAGAACTGCAGCGCCAGAAACTCTTTTTCAAGCTGCCACAGCGCCTCCAGGAACTCCTGGTCCCGCACCAGTTGATCCATCTGTTGCCGCGATTCCGACGAAGTGCGTTCAAGCAGCTGCCGGCTCTCCTGAAGGGTTCGCTCTGCCAGACCTGCTCTGGTGGGGTCGCCCTGCAGCCGGGCAACCAGATCGTGGCGCTGGATAATCTCTATCTGTTCCCGTACCGTCACCGCAGGGATCTGGAAAAAGATCTCCAGTGCTTCTCCGGGCCGGATAAGCCGGTCCGCAGAAAAGATGATCTGGTCTCCTCCTGTGCGCACAAGGGCAATTTCTATTGTCCGGCGACCCACCGGTACTTGTGGGATCGCTGCAAGATTCTCTCCCAGGGCAAAGCCATCCAGATACACCCGGTAGGGAACGTCGTCCCGGGACGGGCGTAAGACGATCCCCCCCAGCTCGACGGGAAATCCAATCAGAGCTGAGGCGGTAGCAATGACCAGCTCGTCTGCTGCCTCCACCACATCGAACGCGCCATAGGCTTCCCGGGTGATACCACCGGCGATCCACCCTTCGGCGCCGCCGTAGAGGGCCGATTCCAGCTCGATCCGCCCCCGGTCAAGGTCGGTCAATCGACCAATGACCACCCCCTGCAGGCGTAATGATCTGCTGATCTCGGACAGGCGCGCCGGCCCCTGCATCGAATACGGGTTGAACGGCTCAACCGTCACAACCTCGAACCGTCCGCTGGTCTGCAACAACAGAGTAATGGTTCGGGTCATCTCCGCGGCGACCCTGTCCAGTTCTGCCAGAGCAGTGTCGTTGACTACCGGAAGCACCGCCACACGGCCAGTGCGAACGGCGGAACCCCCGGGAGGGACGGTTTCAGCCACCTGGGCATCCACGCCGCTAATGGCCAGCACCCCCATCACCACAACAGCAGCTGCCGTTATCATCTTCATTCCCGTTTTACCCGTTCGCATCGGCATTACCTTTCTTCACCCGAATAACCAGCCGGTTGCCACCATCAGTATACAGAGGAACGCCAAAAAGTTCGTACTTTCCAATATAGTCGGGCAACCCCGGCGGGGGATCTCCCAGGCGGGCCCGGTAGCTCTGAAGCACCCGATAATGGGATACCGGCAGAACGATGGCCGTTGCTTCCTGCCGATTTTCCCGTAATCTGCTCAGCTCACGATACACTGCCACGATTATCTCTTCCGCTCCCGGGTGGGTCACCTTTTCCACACCGAAAGTGTATACCGTTTTCACGATACTCTCCACAATGGTATCTTCCTGCGGTGCAGGCTCAACAATTCAACTGGAAAAGCTATCAACCCACAGAACAGGCGGTGCTGTGCTTTCTTCGCAGCGACCAGCGCATCCTCCTGATCCACAAGAAACGCGGTCTTGGGGCCGGTAAGATAAACGGCCCCGGGGGCAAACGGGAGCTGCCGGAATCACTTCAGGAGACAGCGTGCCGGGAGACTCGTGAGGAGGTGGGGATGGACCCGACGAATCCATCTCACGCTGGAATCCTCCGGTTTGCCTTCAGTAACGGGTACCTCCTGGAGGTACACGTCTTTCTGGCGACAGAATGGACCGGCCAGATGACTGAAACCGACGAGGCGGTGCCATTCTGGGTGCACGAGACGGAAATCCCATGGGACAGGATGTGGCAGGACGATCGCTACTGGTTGCCGAAAGTCCTCGCAGGGGCAACGGTGGAAGGGGAGATGTTTTTCGAGGACGACCGAATGACCTGGTGGGACCTGCGGTTTTCTGACGGTGTTCGGGACAGGGGACCATCACTCCTGTGAGTCAGCCCACCGAGCCACGATAAAGAGCCAGTCGCTGAGACGATTGAGAAAACGGGAGACCGTTTTCTGTTCCTCCAGCCCCTGCATCCGCACAACACGAACCACCGCCCGCTCTGCCCGGCGGACAACGGTACGGGCACGGTCGAACTCTGCTCCGACGATGGTATCGCCGGCCACAAAGAACCGCGGCTCCAGCTCCACCCGCTTTTTCCAGCCGGCGATATGCTCCTCCAGGCGCAGGATGTCTGCCTGGGTGATCACCGGTTGCCCCGACACGGGAGGGCTGTCAACCGGGCAGGCCATAACCCCGCCGGCGGTGAGCATCAGAAACTGCACCGCCTCAAGATCGTCCTGCAGGCGCGGCTCAAGGTCGCGGTCACGCAGCTGGGCGCGACAACACCCCAACGCCACCTGCGCCTCGTCTATTGTTCCCAGAGATTCGAAGGCAATGTCGTCCTTGTAGCGCCGCGATCCGTCGATCAGACCGCTTTGGCCATCGTCACCGCCACGGGTGGTAACGGGTGTGGCATCCTCGGTATCAGCTTCGTTTTGGTTCATCCGCCTAATATAAGTGACGGAAATCCTGAATGACCACGTTTTCACGCAACTTCAGGATCGCTTTCTCCTGTATCTGCCGAACCCGCTCTCGAGTGATCCCCAGGAAGCGGCCAGTCTCCTCCAGGGTATACGGGCCCTCCCCTCCAAGACCGAAACGCAATTTGATAATGCGCATTTCCCGTTCGTTCAGCTCTTCCAGAACATCTTCCAGGGTGTCCTGAAGGGTCAGGTGAAACGCCAGGTCGAAGGGCTGCGATTGCTGCTCGTCCTCGATGAGGTCGGAAAGCCTGGTTGAGTTTTCCTCGTCCAGGGTGATATCCAGGGACGCAGTGTCCTGAGAGAGGCGCTGTATCTCCTGAACCCTGCCAGGGGTCAGGTTCATGTACTCCGAGACCTCACTGTCCCGGGCGTCGTGGCCGAGCTCCTGGGTAAGGTGTTTGGCCACGTAGAAGCACTTCTTGATGGTGTTCAGCATGTGCACGGGTATGCGAATGACCCGTCCCTTGTCGGCGAGGCTCTTGATGATCGCCTGCCTGATCCACCACGTACCATAGGTGGAAAATCGGCACCCCCGGGTATAGTCGAAACGTTCCACCGCTTCGATGAGGCCGATGTTGCCTTCGTCAATAAGATCAAGAAGGGTGAGCCCCCGGTTCTGATACTTCTTGGCGATCGATACCACCAGGCGCAGGTTGGCGTTTATCATGCGAGATTTATAGCTGCGCAGCTCTTCTTCCAGGCGACGGGTCAGGTCCGCGTCAACCGGGTCTTCGGCGTTGCGAAGGACCCCGATCTCGGAGCGGAGATCCTGTATCTTTTTGCCGATCGCCTGTTCCTCATCCACGGTAAGCAGAGAGTACGCCGCGATCTGCTTCAGGTAGAATGCAAGAGGATCATTATCTCCAGCAGCCGTTCCCTCGAGGATATCCTCGTACGGTTCGACGAAGTGAGATTGCGTGGACCTGCCCAGTGCGGTTGAACCCATGATGCCCCCTGATGCTTTTCACAATATGATAGCACACGTTCACAGATTCTTCAGCTTTTAAAGGAATTTTTCGGCTAACCCCGCGGCGCAGTGGCAGGGTCCACAAACTGGTTATCCCGCCACACGGAAAAGTAGAGCGCGCCCTCTCCTTCACTGGGGCTGATCCCCACAGCACCAAGGATGTTTCCGGCGCCAACAACGTCTCCGACGTCAACCAGGATCTGTTCCTGCCCGCCGTAGACATAGATGTAGCCCTGGCCGGATTGAACAAATACCACGTTGCCGAAGGACGAATGGGGTCCGGCGTAAACCACCCGCCCTGAAGATATGGCTACCACCGGTGTTCCCCTGTCAGAGCGGATCATCACCCCGGGGAGTTTTCCCTGCAGGGTGGTCCGCCGCCCCGCCACCGGCCAGGCACCGCCATCGGCGAACGTGATGGGGCGCTCCACCGACACCGCCACCGGGACGGCTACCGGTTCCGTCGTAGGTTCTGTGCTTGCGGGTTCTGTACTTGTGGGTTCTCTGCTCTCCCGGGGTCCTGCTGCTGCGCCGGTGGTTCCCTCGGAGCCGGTTTCCCGGGAGGCGATGGTGACCGGTTCCGGCGAGGGAATGCGCAGACGCTGTCCGATACGGATCGTTGAATCGCTCAGGTCGTTAAGGTGCCGCAGCTGATCCACCGTGGTCTCGAATGTTCGGGCAATTCCGAAGAGGGTGTCGCCCCGCTGCACCTGATACCAGCTGCCCACCGTCAGAATGGTTCCCGGCAGTACCAGGTCCGGCGAGTCAATTCGATTCAGCTCTGTCAGCTCACGAACAGAAAGACCGTACCGACGAGCTATACCGTAAAGGGTTTCTCCCTGCCGGACCTCGTGCTGCAGGGGATCTCCCTGCACCACCGTGGCAAATCCAACCAGTGCAATCAGAAGCAGAAGTGTGTATCTCATAAAGCTGTTCCCCTAACAACATCGGCAACAGCAAACATGAAATTGAATGTAACAAAGGCGGGAAAAAGTCGGGCTGAGAGGATTTGAACCTCCGACCTCACCGTCCCGAACGGCGCGCGCTAGCCCCTGCGCTACAGCCCGAATGAAGCTCGAGAGTACCAGCATACTCTCAGGCACGTCAAGCCCGATTCGTTGACAGGGACAAGGCTCCATGGTACCGTCCCGGCTATGGCTGAACCCGTTCAGAAAAAAGAGTCTTCCCGAAGCAACCGCGACGGCAGAAGTCGATGGCTGTATGTTGGCAGTGTAATCATCCTCGTGCTGGTGGTGGTGACCTTCGTTGGCGCGCCCGTAGTGGGTGGTTTCGGCGGATCCGGCAACCTGGTTTTCGGGCGCTACGCCGGTGAGGAGATCACCTATGCCCCCGGCAACTTCTTTGCCCGGCAATATGAGGTAATCGCCCAGTCCCTGAGGGACTCGGAGAATGAGATGGAGCTTGAGTGGCAGCTGCGTCTTGCCTGGCGTCAGGCGTTCAACAGCGCGGTTCTGCGAACAGCATTGCTCCATCAGGCAGATCGCTCACGCATCCGGGTAACGGAAGAGCGGGTTGATGAACTGGTGGCGCAAGACCCGCGGTTTAACCGTAACGGCCGCTTCGACGCCGTCGCCTACCGGGCGCTGGGAAGTCAGGAGCAGTTCCAGCTGCGAAACTTCCACCGTGAAAACGAGGCGTTTGAGAAGTTCGTTGATGATGTCCTTGAGGGGGCACCCATTGCCGCTGGCGAGCGGGAGTTTGTTGCCGGGATGGCCAGCCCTGAGCGGTCCTTTGAGCTGGTGAGATTCCCCTTTTCCCGGTTTCCCGAGTCACAGGTAGTACGATTTGCCCTTGAACAGCCGGACCGTTTTTCCGAGATCAATCTGGCGGTGGTCACCCTGGGTAACCGGGAGGAAGCGCAGCGCATCCGGGGCATGGCGGTGGAACCGGGCAATCCCTTTGCCGAACTTGCCAGGACCTATTCCCGGGACCTGTACGCCGACCAGGGGGGAGAGATCGGATCTCTCTGGGGTTACGAACTCCAGCAGGAGTTGCTGGATCCTGCGGACCTGGCCACGGTGGTGGCGTTGTCAGCCGGTGAGATCAGCCAGCCCGTGGAGACTACATCCGGCTGGTCAATCTACCAGGCACAGGAGAATGCTGTTCCATTCAATCAGGAACGCACCTCCGCCGTTTCTGCGGCGCGCTCGTACATGCAGACCTTTGAACAGGGCCGAATCCAGGATTTTGTCCGCGGTGAAGCGGAACAGTTTGTGGCGTCTTTCAGCCCCGGGGAGGACTCGCTCTTTGCGAGAGCTTCCGAACTGGGAGTTGAGGTGATTGAGACGCAGCCGTTTCCAGTAAACTATGGCAATCTTCCCCTTTTCGGGCGGGTGCAGGCGTCTCTTGCTCCTGACCTCAGCGACGCGGCGTTCCGGGAAAGCTTCTTCATCACGGCGTTCTCACTTGAGGATGGTGAACTCAGCGAGCCGGTGAGTCTGCGCCAGTCTGTCGTGGTACTGCGCCTTCTGGAGGAACGAGACCTGGGAGAGGACGGTGGTTTCATCGTCCGCGAGTTCTACCCGTCGTTGCACCGACAGTTTCAGTCCGACGGCATAGAGGCAGCCTTTGTGATCGACGAGCTGTTACAGGACAACTTCGCCGCGGCGTTCAACCGCTACGTGCTTGGCGTCAACTGAGGAATCGTTCCAGCCCCTTGATATCACCCTCACCCCGACGGAGTTCGGGGTGGTTGTTCACGCCGACCGGCGGCTTCTGAACGGCCGGGAGCCGCAGAATGCTGCTGCGCGGCGTCTACCTTCCACAGCGCAGTCCCAGACGCTGTATCTTGTCTTGTCCCCCTTGCTTGGGTGCGGTCTTACAGCGTTGGCAGGTACGCTACCGCCCTCTTCGGTGCTGCTCCTGGTAGAGTTTCATCCAGACCTTGCTGCCCTCGGTTCTCACCAGGACAGCGAAATACCGGTTCTTCTCGACCGGCGGATACGGTTTGCTGCGGCCTTCTCCGCCGCGACAGAAATGGTGAAGAAGCTCGTCCCGGAGTTTGGTCTCCGGTCGGTTGAGACGATTAACTTCAGTGGGGGTACCCGGTTCAGCAGCGCTGCTTACCGAAAACTGACCGCAGCAGCAGTGGCGGAAGTGCAGCAGTTCTGGAAAAACCGCGGGACCACCATTCGGCTTGGCAGACGCTGGATCAGCAACATGGCCCGAAACGCGCTGCATACCCACCAGCCTTTGAATGCCCTGAAGGGGCACTTGCGATCAACGGTGGTCATTTGCGGAGCCGGTCCCAGCCTGGACCGGCAACTGCCCTGGCTGGCCTCCGCTGGTCCGGCGATCACGCTGGTAGCCCTCGATACCGCCCTGCCCGCTCTGGCGGCGGCGGGAATCTGTCCCGATATCGTCTGGAGCATGGACGGTCAGCTGGCCAACGCTTTTGATCTGGTCCCCTGGCGGTGGGACCGCTGTCTCCTGGCAGCTGATCTGACGGTACACCCGAGCATTGTCCGCCGCTTTGCTCCCCATCGACGATTCTTCTTTCTCAGCAGTTTCAGCGAGCCACTGCCCCTGGAAGGAGCACTGCTCCATGGAATCCCCCGGTTACCGCCGCGAGGGTCGGTGGCGCCTTCCGCGGTGGAAGGGCTTGTGCGGTTGTGCGGTGCCACACACGTGGTGGCCGCCGGCATGGACTTCTGGTATCACCTGCCCAAAACTCACGCCGCAATGACGGCACCACACCGACGACTGCTGGCGGGGTGCACTCGTCTGCGCCTTGGCGATGGAGATCCCCGGGGTCTGCTGCGTCCGTTTGTGGATACTCACCGTCGGGATGGTACCACTGTCCGGGCAGACGCGGTGCTGGTTGATCAGGCTCAGCAGATGCGCTGGCTGGTGCGGGAGCTGGCCTCCACTGTGGCGGAACTGCGCCTGTCTTCTCTGCCTGGAGACGGGCTGGACCTGGCGCTGGGGGTCCACCTGACTCCGGAAGGGCTGATCGGTGAAGAAGGTGAACCTGCCGGGGGGGCACCATCGCCAGGAACGTCAGCTCAGAAGGGAACACCGGTTAAATCGTCTCCCGAACAGGCCCTCTCCGCCCTGATCGACGCTCTTCGCATCCAGGAGCAGCGCCTCAGCGATCTCTCACGACAAGAGGTGTTTCTGGACGCCTCGTTA
>SKHA01000221.1 GCA_007117185.1 Spirochaeta sp.
GAGGCAGCTTCGCTGGAGTTGGTCCACCAGATCCGGATCGAAGCGATCCAGGATCCGATCACCCCGCTGCAGCACCGTGACCTGCGCACCGGCGGCCGCGGCGACGGTAGCGAACTCCATGGAAATGTAGCCGCCCCCGACAAACGTCACGTGGCGGGGCAGTTCGGGAAGGGAGAGGAAGTCGTCGCTGGAGAGAGCCAGCTCACCGCCGGGAAGGGGCAGCTCCCGCGGGCGGGCGCCGGCGGCCAGCAGAAAGCGCCGGGCGGTGATCGTCTCGCCCTCGCAGGAGATCGTGTCAGCGTCGATAAAACGGCACTGTCCGTGGAACACCGTGATGCCCCGGTTGCGCAGCCCCTCTTCGGTGGACGCCGGAACGGCGTCGGTGAACTCCGCCCGGGAACGCTGCATCACAGACCAGTCCAGCTCAGGCGGGGCGACAAAACCACGGGCGGTCAGCGCCGCTCCCTCAAGGGCAGCGTGGGCGGGAACCACCAGATACTTCTTGGGCTGACACCCCCGGAGGGCGCAGGTTCCGCCGAAGCGGTCGCTGTCGGCGATCCCCACCGAGAGGCCCGCCTGCACCAGCAGCCCCGCAGCGGTCTCTCCGGCAGTTCCCGTTCCGATTACAAAAACATCAAAATTTCTCACGCTGTCTCCTCCAGAGGGGTGAAGATAATAAGTTGTATATACACACGTCAACACACCGCCAGGTGCAGACCGTTCTCAGAAGAACACCAGTCGCAGCGCTGAAACAGCGGCAAGACCCACCACGATGATCCGAAAGGGCCGCTCCGGCAGAAGACGCGCCACCACCACCCCCAACCATCCGCCCAAAAGAAGGGGAACAACCAGGATAGCCGCCAGGGTCGCGGAAACGGGGTCCATCGTCCTCCAGTAAAATATGTGGACAGGGACTTTGCTGAGATTCAGGAAGAAGAAGAACATCGCCGAGGTGGCGATAAACTGATTCTTGCCGGACCCCCTGGCCAGCAGGTACAGGTTGATAATCGGCGCGGCGACGTTGCCGATCATCGAGACGAAGCCCCCAACCAGGCCGATTGCGGTGGCAACGCCGGAACCGTCACGGATAACTACCGGTTCCCGGCGCACTTCACCGGCCAGGAGCAACCCGGCACTGACCAGCAGGATGAACCCGATCACCCGCTGAAACGCCTCCTCGGAGATCAACTCCCCCACAACCGCGCCGGCAGCAACCCCTGCCAGCGACCACAGAAAGAGGAGCCGTACCGGACGCCACTGGGTTTCCTTCAGGTAGTGACGAACAGCAAGGCCGTCACCGAGGAGAAAGAGAATCAGAACCACCCCGGTGGAGAACCGTGCGCCAAGGACACTCACGAAGATGGGAATCGCCAGCATGGTGGAACCGCGAATCCCCGTCTTGGCGATTCCGATAAAGATGGTCGCCCCGGCGAGGGCGACCCAGTCTGTCAGTCCAAGTGCGTCGATCACGGGTGCCAGTATACCCGGTTACCCCATGATTGCCGCCAGGTCCTTCTCTACCGTATCGATCACTTTCAGGTCAAACTGCTCAACCAGTACCCGGACGATCCTCGCCCCCCAGGTAGTGCTGCCGGATCGCCTCGTAACGGCGGCGGTTGAGGCCCATGTCGGAGTGCCCCACCCGGGAAGCAGAGCGGAGGTGCACCACCTGCGCCTCCTCGTCCAGGAGGAACTCAACGTCGTCACGAAACCGCATCACCGGGGTGATGAAGACCAGGTGCAGGTACGTTCCTTCGTCGGTCTTGAGACGGTACGTTCCGAAGCTCTCCGCGGCAGCCAGCAACGCCTGGCGGGTCTCCTCAACGCTTCCCTGGAACGGCAGGGGGTCCACCCGCTTCCCGGTAACGTCGGTCTGACTGGAAACGCCGTTGGGACTTCGGGGTACCTCCGATAGAGCTCCATCGGTTATACCTACCGACCGAGGGGTTATGTAGTTGCGCACCACCATGGGAGCGCCCAGTACTACCAGCACACCGGCAACAATGTAGAGCGGATTCATACTCCAGAGAATCGTAAGGATCGCCGACCGGGTCAACCGAGGCGGGACACACCGCTGGCGCGGTGCCGCCAGCGTAGTTTCGCCAGCCCGCCCCCGCCAGCCCGGCCTTGACAGCGCCGCGCCGGCGGGGGTACCACCATGCAGTCATGAGAGAGACCACCGCAAGGCCACCGATGGAGCTGCTGGCTCCAGCGGGCAACATGGAGAAACTGGCCACGGCGTACCGCTACGGCGCCGACGCTGCCTACATCGGTGTTCACGGATTCAGCCTGCGAACCTACGCCGACGCGGCGGATCTGTCCGGGTCGTCCGAGGGGGGATCCGAGGGGGACGTAGAGGCGCTGGCGCAGCGGCTGCAGGCGGTAAAGGGAGAAAAGCGGATCTACGCCGCCCTGAACCTCTTTGCCCACCAGGCGGACCTGGCGGCGCTGCCGCAGGCGCTGGAGCAGCTGTCGCAGCTGCCGATAGACGGGGTGATCATCGCCGATCTGGGGTTGATCGATCCGGTGACCCGGGCGCTGCCGGGGGTGGAGTTGCACCTCTCAACACAGGCCAATTGCACCAACGCCGCCGCCGCCCGGGTCTACCAGCGCCTGGGGTTCAGCCGGGTGATCCCGGCGCGGGAGCTCTCCCTGGACGAGGTGAAGGCGATCAAGGACGCTGTTCCCGAGCTGGGGGTGGAGGTCTTCGTTCACGGAGCGATGTGCATGGCCTACTCGGGGCGGTGCTTCATGTCCAGCGTCCTGGCAGGGCGTGACGCCAACCGGGGTGACTGCGCCCAGTCCTGCCGCTGGGACTACCGGGTGGAGCACTTCCGCCTGGAAGAGGGCAAGCGCCCCGGGGAATACATCCCCGTTGAGGCGGACGGGCGCTTTACCACCATCCTCTCCTCCCGGGACCTGAACCTCTTCGATCACCTCCAGGAGCTGGCCGACGCGGGGGTGGACGCCGTCAAGATAGAGGGGCGAATGAAGAGCGCCTACTACGTGGCCGCGGTGACCCGCAGCTACCGCGCAGCCCTGAACGGGACGACTGACCTGAACGAGCACCGCCAGGAGCTCTTTCGCATCTCCCACCGTCAGTATACCACCGGGTTTCTCCTGGGAGACCAGGGTGTGCACCAGCCCAACTCCAGCGAAAGCCCCCAGGAATACCGCCTGATGGGGATCGTCGGAGAGTGGGCCGTGCATGGCTGGCAGGTAACGGTGAAGAACACGATCCGACGCGGCCAGGCTCTGGAATACCTGCCGACGGACCCGGCCGGGCCGGTGTTTATCGCCGACTCCGACTTCGAGCTGTACGAACTCCAGGGCAACCCGGTGGATCAGATCACCAACGCCCGCCACGGGATCATCTCGACGGTTGCTCCTCTGGAGCCGGGGATGGTGATTCGAGCGGTGCGATAAAGAGGCGCATCCCCGGGGTGTGGTCCACCCGGGTCCAGTCGTACCCGGTCTGGTCAAGGAGTGATTCCAGCTTCTCCCGGTCCGGCGCTTCAAAACCGATCAGCACGTTGCCGGTGTCGCTGGCCTGGTTCCGGTAGTGGAAGGCGCTGATGTTCCAGCCGTCACCGACGGTGGTCAGAAAGTCTCCCAGCGCCCCTGGGCGCTCAGGGAAGATGATCTGATAGAGATGCTCCGAAACGGCTCCAGGAGCGACGCCACCGATCATGTGCCGCAGGTGTTCTTTGGCAACGTCGTCGTCGGAGAGATCGGTAAACTGGTATCCCGCCGCGTGCAGACGCCCAAGGAATCCCTCCCGGTCGGCCCTGTCCGCAACGTTGATCCCCACCAGAATGTGGGCCCGGCTGCGGTCAGAGAGACGATAGTTGAACTCGGTAATGGCGTGTCCGTCCAGAACGGCGGTGCAGAACCGGTGCAGCGCCCCCGCTGTCTCGGGCATGGCGATGGCCACCAGAACTTCCCGCCCCGACCCCAGGAGGGTGCGCTCGGCAACCTGCTGCAGCCGCTCGAAGGTGACGTTGGCGCCGGAACAGATCGCCACCGCCTGGGCCTCCGCCGGCAACGCTTCTCTCATGATCCCGGCGGCACCCAGCGCTCCGGCGGGCTCCACGATGCTCCGGGTGTCCTCGAAGACCGCTTTGATGGCGGCGCAGATCTCGTCGGTAGTGACGGTGATCACCCGGTCAACGTAGCGCCGGGCGATCTCGAAGGTGTGCTCACCCGCCTGCTTCACCGCCAC
>SKHA01000335.1 GCA_007117185.1 Spirochaeta sp.
CTGGATGACCGCCAGCTGGACTACTTCCAGCTCTTTCAGCAGATGACCAGTCGCTACGGTAACCCGGTGGATCTGGATCCCCGGCGGGCCCTATGGGAAGATGAACGAACAAGAATCGAGCTTGAGCGACCGCTGGTCATACGGTACATTGACCTGGATGAGTTTGAAACACGCCGTCGTGAGAGACAGACCCTTCAAGCTGCGCAGGAAGTTGCCCGCGAGGTGTTTCTCGAGGATTTCTGACCTGCGTCTCCTTCCTTTTATCCTGCTGTTCAGCGCCTGCTCTGCCGCCGCGTCATCGGGAAATACCGTTGAACTGCCAGTGGGCGACCATCTGTTCACCGTTGAGCTTGCCCGAACCCCGGAGGAGCGTGAGCAGGGACTGATGTTTCGGCAGAGTCTGGGGGCTGACGCGGGGATGCTCTTTGTTTTTGACGAATCGGCGATTCGCTCGTTCTGGATGAAAAACACCACCATTCCCCTCTCCATCGCCTACATCGATGCGACGGGACGCATTCTGGAGATACATGATATGGAGCCGCTCTCGCTGGAGCCGGTTCGATCCCGCTATCCGGCGCGGTACGCTCTGGAGGTGAACCGCGGACGTTTTGTAGAGGTAGGTATCGCTCCCGGGTCGGTTGTGGACCTTACGGTGCTTCCCCGGAACTGAAGGGGGAGAGCTCCGGAGGGGCATCGGAACCGCCGTCAGGATCGTTGGTGAGTATTTCGATACGTTGCTCCAGGGAGCGCAGCTCTTCCTGAAGGGTGCGGGAGAGTCTCAGACCTTCCTCAAACAGTTCTGTCGCCTGGTCAACCCGGACCGTCCCGTCCCGGAGCTTGGAGGCGATCTCCTCCAGGCGTTCCATCCGCTCTTCAAATCCCTGCATTGTCTGTTTCCTTTCCTGCTGTAGAAACCACCGGAACGGTACTGTCGTCAAACTCCAGAAGGAGCGACTGCCCCGATGTAATCGTTAATCCGCTGGTTATCATCTCACCGGAGTCAGAGTCTCTTACCAGGGCAAAACCGCGACGCAGGGCCACTCGCGGATCCGACGCCGCAATGCGGTCCGCCGCACGGTCAAAACGAATCCGCAGCGTTGCGATTGCCTCGCCCATGTTGCGATGCAGGGCATCCCGCTGGTCATCCAGGCGTTGGTACCACGGTTGAAGGTGGTTGCGGAAGCGATAGAGCAGCTCTTCCGGGGAGGTCGACTGCAGGCGCGACCTGAGTCGGGCGGCGATGCTCCGCTGGGCCTGAACGATGCTCTGTCGGGCGGTGTCCATCCGCCGCAGCAGCTCGTCCCGGGAGGCGCAGACGATTTCCGCAGCGGCGGATGGGGTGGGGGCGCGGTGGTCCGCCGCAAAGTCTGCCAGGGACCAGTCTATTTCGTGGCCGACAGCGGAGATCACCGGAACCGGCGACCCGTGTATGGCCCGGACCACCGCTTCCTCGCTGAACGGCAGCAGGTCCTCAAGAGAGCCGCCACCCCGGGTCACAATAATCACCTCGCCCAGGCGGTGAACGCCGGCGTACTCGATCATGCCGGCCAGCTGCGCCCCCGCCGTCGTCCCCTGAACGGCAGACGGAAGGATGCGTACAGCCAGACCCGGGGCGCGACGCCGCAGAATCTGGAGAATGTCCCGCAGCGCAGCGCCGGTGGGTGAGGTCACCACCGCCACTGTTCGGGGGTAAACCGGCAGGGGTCGTCGAAGTTCCGGGCGCTGCCGCTCAAACAACCCCTCTGCGGCAAGACGGCGTTTTCGCTCTTCCAGCAGCGCCAGAATACCGCCGCTTCCTGCGTGCTCCATCGCTTGCACAACGATCTGGTACGCCCCGCGTGGCCCATAAACGGTAAGGGCGCCGCTGACGCGCAACAACGCTCCGTCCTGTGGTTGGACCGACACCCCCCGGGTGGCCGATCTGAACATGACGCATTGAATGAGGGATTCCTCGTCTTTCAATGCGAAGTACCAGTGGCCGGAAGACGCGGGGCGGAAGTTTGAAAGCTCACCCTCAACAGTGACGGTACGAAAACGATCCTGGAGAACCCCCTGAATCTCTCTGGTCAGCTCGGATACCTGAAGTACTCGCGGTCGCTCGTTCATACCGGCAGGGTATCGGACCCTCATGACACGCTCAAGCCCTGTCGATACATTACAGGGAATGGACTGTGTAATCCTCACCTTTCCGGAGTTCTCCCCGTATTTGAGCGTCGCCTTTCCTGACGGCTCTACGCCACTGGATTACGTAGTGTCCAGGGTCGGCGAGTTGGCCCGGGACAGGTCGGGCGGGTTGTCTGTGAAGATCCTTCATCCCGGGGTGATCCCGGAAGATATCAACCGGGCTCTGCCGAATGAATGGCCTCGGATCGCTGTTCCTGGAGTCGACCGCCCCTCCGGACAGGACGCGTTGGAGTCCCTGTACAACACCGTCACCGATGAGGTGGAACACCTCTTGTGGATCGACGGCCTGGCGCCGTTATGGTCGGTTTCGTTGGCGCGGCACCTGCTCAATCTGCACCGCAAGAGCTGGTGTGACTATACATTTGCAGACGGCTACCCCGAAGGGTACGCAGCGGAGGTGCTTCGCCGGGATATCCTGCCCACTCTGGCGGCACTTGCCGAAAGCAAGGGGATCCTCTGGACCAGAAAGCTGCTCTTTGACACGCTGATGGTTGATATCAACGCTTTCGATATCGAGACGGAAGCGGCCCGGGAGGACTACTCGCTTCTGCGGGCGTCCCTGACAGTCAACCACCGCGGCGACTATCTGCTGTGCCGACAGCTTGCGGCAGAAGCGGCGCAAGCGGGCCAGCCCCCGGTGCAAGCGGCATTCCTGGAAGAGGAAGACCAAATCCTGAGGGCACTGCTGCACCAGGGCCAAACCCTTCGCACTGTACCGCGATACCTGCAGGTTCAGGTCACCCGGAGCATGACCTCCGTCGCCTCCTTTTCTCCCTGGAAGGGTGACGTCTCCGCTCTGAGTGACCCCTCCGCATCCCTTTATCCCACCGCCGCCGGGGAGATGTCCCCGGAACTCTTCGGAACACTCCTGGATCAACTGCATGAACTCTCCCCCGAGGCAACCGTCTCCCTGGGCTACCGTGGCGAAGTGGCGCTGCACACCCGGCTCCCGGAGCTGCTGTCGCACCTGGACCGGCTACCCCGGGGGACGTTCTTTCTGGAGACCAGTGGAGTCGGGTGGGGTGGTGCCAACCGCCACGCCCTGCTGGAGACGTCACGCCTCTCGGCTATCATCGTCGAGGTTGACGCGGCCAGAAAAGAGACCTACGAGACGTTGCGGGGACCCTGGTGGGAAGAGGTGCAGCAGTTTATCGCCGACGTGGTTCAGGCGCATCCTGGAAAGGTTTTTGTTCAGGCAACCCGCATCGGCGATAACGAATGGGAGCTGCAGGAGTTCTTCCGGCACTGGAATGATACTGCCGGAGCCACCCCGATAATCCAGAAGTATAACGATTTTGCCGGGCAGCTGCCGGATCTGAAAGTTGCTGATCTCTCGCCGCTCAGCAGGTGCCCCTGCTTTCACCTGCAGCGCGACCTTGTTGTGCTGCACGACGGGACCGTCCCGCGGTGTTTTCAGGATCTGTCAGGTGAAGTGACCCACGGGCGTGTGGGTGATAACCCTCTGCTGGAGCTGTGGCAACGAGGAGCCGGTGAGTACCAGCGTCATCTGGAACAGGACTATCCCGAATTGTGTCGAAGGTGCGATGAGTACTACACATTCAACGCCTGACCCCGGCCTCGTGCTCCCCTATACCGTTGTCGGCCGCCGACCCGGCGCTCCCGGTGGTGGACCTGCGCTGATCCTCCTGAATCGCAGCTCCCGCCTGGTTCGCCGGGATTACCTGGCTGAGCTGATCGCGGCGGGGTTCACCGAGATCATCAGTGTGGAACCCCAGGAGAACTCCTTCAGCGTGGAAGCACTGAACCAGGAGTTTCCGGCGGTGAGGTTTCTGCTGCTTCGGGAGAGCCGGGACGTGGGGACGAGGATCAATCTGGCCGCCTCGATCGTCGACGCTGACAGCTTCATCGTCATGTGGTCCTCCATGAACCCTCCCGGGGATCTCTCGCGCCCGGGAGAACTGTTCAAAGACCCCGGGACGGTGTGTGTCGCTCCGGCGCTGCGGGGCGACCACGGTGAATCACTACCGGTGGTTCAGGTGCCGGCGCTGCAGCGCCGATCCCTGCGGATACTGCCGCTGCCGCTGCGGGGGCAACCGGCGGCGACGTTGTTTCCGTTCGACTTTGCCGGAATGTATCATCGGAGTCGCTTCCTTGAATCCGGGGGATACGATGAGCGAATCCAGCAGCCGTTCTGGCAGAAACTCGACTTCGGCTTCCGCCTGGCCATGTGGAATCAGCGGATTCTGGTCTCGCCGGTCCTGCGGATGAGCTACCGAACGATGCCCGACCCGGAGGACCAGACTCCGACACCGGGATACGCCCGCTTCTTCGCCCGCAATCTGGCGGTTCGACTTCGGGATAATCACCCCACCGTCCCGCGGATTCAGGCGTTTCCCTTCGCGTTTCGCGCCGGACTGGGGCTCCGGCAGACCCTGAGAACGTTCTCCGAGGCGTCGCAGTGGGTTGAACAGAAAAAAGATCTGTTCCGGCGGGATGCCCGACAGGTCATCAACGAGTGGAGCGACGGGCATGGGTAGGTCCAGGACTGCGGTGGGTCTCCAGGTCCGACTGGCTTCCAGCCGGTTGCCGGAAAAAGCGTTGCTCACCCTGGGTGGCAAGACCGTTGTTGAGCACGCCATGTCCCGGCTGGCCCGGGTCCCCGTGGACGAGTACTGGGTCCTTACCGATCCGGAAAGCCTCCCGGCGCTGCGTGGCCCCGCCGAAGCCTGCGGATTCAGCATCTACGCGGGAGACCCCCGGGACGTCCTGAAACGGTACTGCCACTGCGCCCGTGAGCAGGGGTGGGAGACGATCATTCGCGCAACCGGCGACAATCCGCTGGTATCCTGGGAGCTGGCCCGGGACGCACTGGCGCTGCGGGAGGAACGGGACGCGGACTACGCCGGTTATACCGGATCACCCCTGGGAACCGGGGTGGAGGTAGTCCGGACTGCGGCGCTGGAAGCGGTGCTCTCGTTCTCCCGTGATCCCTACGACCATGAACACGTCACGCCGGGAATCTACCGAAATCCCGAGCGCTTCTGCGTTGCACTGGAACCTGTGGTGAATGAGCTGCTCCTGCCGGATGCTTCGGTCACCCTGGATACCATGGAGGATTACCAGTTCCTGACTGGAGTATTCGAGGAGCTGTCTGCCCGGAACCAGGATGCCGATACGGCGACCGTATCCGAGGTGGTCCGGATTCTGCGGGGGCAACAGCGTCGTGGATGACCGCGTTCTGGTGATCCCGGAACACCGCATCGGGCACGGGTCGGGGCATCTTCGGCGTTGCCTGGAGCTGACTCGCGGGATTCTCGCCGGCGGGAGCACCGTTGTTGAGTGGCTGCTGCCGGAGCACCCCCCGCAGGGGTGGTACAGCCGGAAGGACGCGATGGCCCTCCTCGGTGAGGAGGTTGCCGGGGTGATCTGGAGGGATGTCCCCCAGGGGCGGTATCGCCAGATTCTGGTTGACCGCCGGGAGATGTCCCTGTCTGAGATCCGTGACCTCCCGGAAGTGGAACTGCTGGTGGGGTTCGACGCGGCAGGGGATCTGCGCCGATACGCCGACTGTGTCATCGATCTTCTGCCGACAGCGCCGGGGGTTACCCCGCCCAATATCGCCGACCCGGGCCTCTTGTCCCTGCCCGGCAGGGTGAGAGATCAGTGGCCGCAGAGCCCGTCCCGGGTGCTGGTGGTGATGGGCGGAGAGGATCGGGACGGAGCGGCGCTGGAGGCTGCGGCGGCGGTGAAGTTCATCCTGCCGGAGAGCAGCGAAGTCACCGTAGTTCTCCACACCCCGGACCCCTCGCTTTCCCCGGGAATCACCGTCCGGAAGCCCGGTGCGGGGCTCAGAGAGACACTGCACCAGTACGATCTTGTGGTAACCCACTACGGGTTGGTCACATGGGAAGCGCTGTGGGCGCGGGTCCCTGTGGTGACGGTGAATCCCGGCCGCTACCATCAGCTGCTGAGCGACGCTGCCGGGCTGGCGGGGTTGTCAGCGGTTCGGGATTTTCCCGCCCTGGTGAAGCGCTGCGTTGCCCTGCGCCCGGCCGCACGGACAGATCCGGCGGCGCTGCTCGGCGCGTTCCGGCGCCCAGCTGTGGTTGGCAGCCCACTGCATACCCACCGCTGGCACCCGGCACTGGAGCGTTTTCCCGACCGAACCTACTTTCGGGACAGCACCACCGGTCTGGTGTACATGTCCCTGTTTTCCGGCAAGGAGATGTCCTACGGACATGATTACTTCTTCGAGGAGTATCGCCGACAGTACGGCCGAA
Source organism: Spirochaeta sp. (assembly GCA_007117185.1). Lineage (GTDB taxonomy): Bacteria > Spirochaetota > Spirochaetia > DSM-27196 > Alkalispirochaetaceae > Alkalispirochaeta. Next base: position 6,426 of record SKHA01000335.1, read on the forward strand.
CCTATGTGGATGATTTTGACGCCATCGCCGCCACGGGCAGGCGACGCATAGCGGATATTCTGTCTGTCGCGACACCCCGGGATCCACCACTCCACCTTCTGGACATGGGGTGCGCTTTCGGACCGTTCCTGGCTGCTGCACGGGAGGCGGGCTGTACCGTTCAGGGAATGGATCTGAACGAGGAAGCGGTAGCGTACGTGAGGCGCGAGTTGGGTATCGACGCCTGGCAGGGTGACCTGACGACCCTCGATGCGGGGGAGTTCCACCACCGTCCGGATATCGTTACGATGTGGTACGTGATTGAACATGTGCCGGACTTACAGGATCTGTTGCGTCGCCTCAGAGATATCCTTGCCCCGGGTGGGATTTTTGCCTTTTCTACCCCCCACGGAGCGGGCATCTCGGCGCGTCGGGACAGAAGAAGATTTCTGGAGAACAGTCCCCGGGATCATTTCTCTGTGTGGGACCGGCGCAGCGCTCTGGTTGTGCTCCGGGATTCCGGTTTCCGGGTGCGTCGAATCAGGGTCACCGGACACCATCCGGAGCGGTTCTCGTCGCGGTTTCCCCGGTGGGTCAGGCCGTTACTGCTGATATGGTCCAGGATTGCCGGACTCGGTGACACCTTCGAGGTCATTGCGGAGCGGGTGGAATGAACGGTCGGGCTGTCCTGATTCTCGGTGGGGGGGTGATGCAGGTGCCTGCCATTGAAGCGGCGCGAAGACTGAGCTGTGTGGTCCACCTGGCCGACGGCAACCCGGAATGCATCGGCCGGGAGCTGGTGGATCGATTTCACCACGTTGACCTCAGGGATATTCCCGGACTCATTACTGCGGCGCAGGAGATCTCGGGGTTGCAGGGGGTTTTCACCGCTGGTACCGACTTCTCCTACAGCGTCGCCATGGTCGCCGAAAGCTGTAGCCTTCCCGGCACCTCTCCGGGAAGCGCCCGCAACGCTTCGGACAAGGGGCTCATGCGGGACGTGCTGCGCCGCCACGGCATTCCTGTACCTGCGTATCTCCGGGTTGACCCCGCCGCGGCCCAGGCGTTAGCGGCCGGTGAGTTTCCACCGGAACTCCCCCGGTTTCCCCTGGTTGTAAAACCGGTGGATAACATGGGCGCCAGGGGGGTCATGCGTTGTGATTGCCCGGAGTCTCTCTCTGCCGCCGTAGCGGCGGCGCTGACCTACGGCAGAAACGGATCCCTCATCCTGGAAGAGTTGATCGACGGGCAGGAGTACAGCCTCGACGCAGTGATATTTGAAGGCGAGATCCGGATCACCGGCATCGCTACGCGTCATATCTTTTTCCCGCCGTATTTCATCGAGATGGGGCACTCCATTCCATCGAACCTTTCCCGAGGGGAAAAAGAGGTTCTGGAAGGGACGTTCAGGGAGTCCATCACGGCTCTGGGAATCACCCGCGGCGCCGCCAAGGGAGACATCTTCCTTAAAAATGAAAGCGCCGGCCCGGCAGCTGTCGTCGGCGAGGTGGCGGCGCGCCTCTCCGGGGGGTACATGTCCGGCTGGACATACCCCGCCGCCACCGGAGTCCCCCTCACTGAGATCGGTCTGCGCATTGCCCTCGGTGAGACCCCGGAGGATTCGCTCTTTCAGGAGACACCGGGCACTGTTGTAACCGAGCGGGCCCTCCTGTCCGCCCCGGGGACGGTCCAGACAGTTCATGCGCCGGAAGTGGGTGATCCGACGGTGGTGCAGCTGTTCATACGCTGCGCTCCCGGAGACGAGGTTACACCCCCGGCCAACAACGTGGAGAAGGTGGCCAACGTCATAACCCGCGGGGCAACCCTGGCGGAGGCGGAACGATCCGCCCTGGCAACGCTGGCAAAGGTCGTTGTGCGCCTGCTGCCGAATCAGGCGGTGACGTCGACGTATCTCTTTTCTCAGGATCGTCCGGGAATCTCCGGGGGGGCTGACTTCTCCTGGTACCGGGCTGAACCGGCGGGGGCTGAGGTGACGTGGCCCTGGGTGCAGGGAGCGCCCTTCTCCCGGGGGACCCTCCTCGCAGCTCCCGTCCCGGTTATCGACAGACGCAGTATCAGCGGACTGATCAGCCGTTTCCCCGTTCCTGCGGCAAACCTGTTGCTGGAAGAACTTGTCAGGGCTGGTACGATAGAACTTGTGAAACCTCCAGCAGCGGACGGAGCAGCAGCGTTGGACAGAGCGTTCTGGCAGCCGTTTTTCCGGGCCGGGCTGCAGGGGGTTTACTATCTGCTGGACAGCCTGGAAGACCCCGCGCGTGATCACAACCTGCATCCCTGGGAGAACCTGCTGTGATCCGCCCGGGTCGTTCCCGAGCCGCGCTGCTGGTAGTCTTCCTGGTGGTTGCCCTGACTGCCGGGGCCGCACTTCACGCTCAGGATGTGCCGCTGGAGCGGGTGCTGGTCAGGACCGGAGCTCGACTGGAGTGGGATCCCTGGCGGGGCCACGGCGTCTTCGTGCGGGGGATCACCAGTCTGGCTTTCACCGTGGGCAATCGTTTTGTCGTTGAGAACGGCGATATCCTGCACCGTGCGCCATCGCCGGGTCGTACCGAAGAAACTCTGTACTTTTCGGATGAGTTTCTCCAGATAGCCGCACGGGTGTTTCCCCCGGAAGACCGCGCGCCCCGGAGAATCGGGGCGATATTCCTGGATCCCGGCCACGGCGGTAGAGACCCCGGGGCGATAGGGCGCCACGAGTTCAACGGTGAGGTTCGCAGCCTTGAAGAGAAACGTATCGTCCTTGACGTTGCCCGTCGGCTGAGACTGCGTCTGGTTGAGCGGTACCCCGACCGACTGGTGGTTCTTTCCCGTTCTGACGACACCTACCTTACCCTTGAGGAGCGCACCAACCGTGCCAATGAGATTCCTACCGGCCCCAACGAGTCGGTTCTGTTCGTCTCGATCCACGCCAACGCGTCCCTCAACTCCCGGGCCAGTGGCTTTGAAGTGTGGGTTCTACCGCCGGAGTTTCGCCGCCGGGACCTGGTGACGGCAGAGCGGACGGGAATTGCCGACGAAGGGGTGCTCTCGATTCTCAACACGATTCGTGAAGAGGAGATCACCCTTGAGAGCACCCTGCTGGCCCGTAGTGTTCTCGCCGGGCTGGATGCGATGGTGGGCGATGTGTCACCAAATCGCGGGATCCGTGAGGAGAGCTGGTACGTGGTACGGAACGCCCGGATGCCATCGGTGCTGGTGGAGCTCGGTTTTGTCACCAACAGGGAGGAGTTTCTGCGTCTGGAGCAGGGGGAATACTTGCAGCGGCTCACCGACGGAATCTATAGTGGGATTACGAATTTTGTCCGAAGTTTTGAAGAGGTTGGTCGTGAATAGACGTTCGTTGGTTCTTCTGTCGCTGTGGGTGGTTCTGCTGGTGGCGTCCGGACTGTATTTCGCCGGGAACCCCGGTGATATGCATCGTCGTGTTTTGTGGTTTCCCGACGCTACCGCTACATCGGTGCAGGCAGAGTGGAGATTCGTTCCCGATCGGGACACGCCGCAGGAAAGTATCCGGGTGTTTGTGGAAGAGTTGCTCCTCGGACCGGTGCGCCTGGGGTCGGTTGCGTTTGTGCAGCCGGGAACGCGGCTGCGCAGTGTGGTCCTGGACGACAACAGACGCCTCTTTCTGGATCTGGCCGGTGAAAACCTCGTAAACCTTGATGAGACGGGGCGTTCGGTAGAGGAGGTCATCCAGCTGTTGCAGCAGAACCTGATGCACAACTTCCGCTTGCTCCGGGACGTGCAGATTACCGTGGATGGACAGGTCCCGGGAGCTCCATTCTTCAGATCATCGGCTATTTAACGTCCACTTTGCGTTCTCGCCGTTGACAAAGGCCAAAGGGGCGTTATAATTTGTGAAAGGTCACGTACATATTGGCGCTTGAAGCAAAGGAGAGAGGGATGAGAAGATCCGTCCTGTTCGTATTAATTGCAGTAATGACTCTTGGCACCGTCGCAGTGGCGGATGAGGCAGTCCTGATAGACTTCGCTCAGCTGGTCCGGAACTACCCTGCGGATAACCCTGCTCACAACGAGCAGACTCTGCTGGACTACAGTTCCGTCGCTGGCACCAGTTTTACTGATGAAGAAAAGCTGGAGATGCGCGTCTCGCTGGCTATTGACTCCTGGGAGATCAACCTTGCCAGCTCGTCCAGTTCTGTTACTACCGTAAGTAACAGTATGGTTCGCTCCGCTCCCGTTCGTGAAGGCGCCAGTCGCTTTGGTGGTGAAACGGTCATGGGCATCCGGGTTAACTTCCCGACTGAACCGTTCAACTCCTGGGCACTGATTCGACCTCCTTTCGAAATCCCCGCGTATGCTGATATCCAGGAAGTACAGGGTGACGGTACCCTCGAGGTTCCGCAGGACGAGGTCGGCCGGGGACGCAAGTTTGATGGCATCGGCGTTGTCAAGAACGTTGGTGTGCTTCGCTCCGTGTCCATGAACGTGCACGGTCTCAACTTTCCTCATGGTATCAGTATCATCCTTCAGGATGAGAACAACAGAGAGCAGGAAATCTTCCTTGGCAACCTTCAGTTTGACGGCTGGCGGACCCTTGAGTGGAGAAATCCCAACTACATCTCTGAGGTTCGCAATCGGGAACTTCGGGTATTCCCGCTGTATCCCAACCTGACGCCCATGCGCAAGCTTATCGGCATCCGGATCTATCGCGACGCTGCGCAGACCGGTGGTGACTTCATCACCTACATCAAGGACGTATCCCTGACATTCGACCGGGCGGTACTTCAGCTTGAGCGCGATGTGGACGACGAAAGCGTGTGGGGCATTCTTCAGGAGCGCGAACGCAGTCGCCGTGAAGCAGAACTCCGACGTCTCGGCAACATTCAGGTGCTTCGCTACCTTGAACAGCGCCGCATGTTCAACGAAGACAACGTAGACGGCTGACGGTTGATCAGCACGAAAAGACCCCCGGCCATATTGGACGGGGGTTTTTTTTATGGTTCAGTATTTGTCTTGACGGGAGTATCCAAAAGTATGAAAATTAGGGCCACATGAGCGATTACCTTGATCCCGGAAATGAAGAGCTTCTCAAGGATTTTTTTGTGGAAGCTGAGATGCAGGTGGAGACGCTGGAAAGCAACATTCTTGTCCTGGAGAATGATCCGACCAACTCTGACTCAATAGATGAGATCTTCCGGGCCGCCCATACCCTGAAGGGGGGAGCGGCAACTGTTCAGATGACCGAGCTGACCGAGTTCACTCATCTACTGGAAGACTGTCTGGATGCGATACGAAACGGATTGGTCCGGATCGATGGCTCGGTCATCGACATCCTCTTGAACTCCATTGACGTTACCAAAGTGATGCTGCAGGAACGTCGGGATGGAGGTATCTATACCGACGATATTTCCGACATCAAGAATGCCCTCAAAGAGACGATGAGTGGTTCCGGGAATGTCCCGGTGGCACCAGAGAAACCACATCCTGCCAGTCCGTCCAGCCCGCCTGTCCCTGCTGGCGCGGACCCATCCCTGACAGAGTACGAGCTTTTGGAGCTAAAAGAGGCTGCCGGGGACGGTAAGCGTCTGTATGCCGTGGTGGTGGAGTTCAACGAAGAGAACCCGATGAACTCCGTTGGCGGCATTCAGCTTTTTGCGGTGATGAAGCAGTTTGCGGACGTCTTGAAGACTGATCCCGCTTTTGAAGCGCTGTATTACGACGTCTATCACCCCCGGGTCACGTACTATATCGCCACCAGTGAAGATCCAGAAGCTCACCGTGGATCGATGGAGATCTCCGACGTCACTGACAGGGTCACCGTACGTGCCATCACCGGCGTTGCAGGCGGCTCTGGCGCCCCCGCACCGGGGGTAGCGCAGCATTCACCCCCGGCCCCCCGTACTGCGCGCCTGGAGCCTGCTGGAGAACCACAGCGAAAAGACTCAGTTCCGGGAGAACCGGAAGATGATGAGGAGGAGGCGCTGCCGAAGCGCACCGGTGAGGTTCGGCGCGGCCAGCCTACAGGGTCTGTTCTGCGTGTCGAGAGCAGAAGAATCGACAATCTCCTGAATCTGGTGAGTGAAACGGTTATCAACAAAGCGGCGTTCAATCAGATCAGCAACGCCTTTGCTGAAGACCTGTCCCGGTTTCAGCAGGTGGACTCACGGTACCGGGAGATGTTGAAAGAGTTATTTGATTCCCTTCCGGAGTATCTGGACCGCATCCAGAAAGGCCAGTCGGTAAAAGAAGTTCGCAAGCAGATTAATGAACAGTTTTCCGATCTGCCAACACTGTTTGATGGCTTTCAGGGGTCCTTCAAAACCTCGGTGGCCAAGTTCCGGAACACCTCTCAGAACCTCAGTCGAATCACCAGTGAGTTGCAGGAAGGGGTGATGCGGATCAGGATGGTTCCCATCTCGCAGATCTTTTCACGTTTTCCCCGACTTGTCCGGGATCTCTCCCGGTCCTTGAAGAAAGAGATCAATCTGCAGATAGAAGGTGAAGACACCGAACTGGACAAGTCGGTGATTGAGGATCTTCTGGATCCGCTTATTCACTGCGTCCGCAACAGTATCGACCACGGGATAGAAAGCGCGGAAGCCCGGGCGGAGTCGGGCAAGGAAGCTGCCGGTACGGTGACGTTGCGAGCCAGCAACGAAGGCAACATGATTCTCATTGAGATTGTCGATGACGGCGCGGGTATTGATGTCAACGCTGTGCGGGCAAAAGCGATTGATCGCGGGGTAATTCACCCCAACAAGCAACTGTCTGACATTGAAGCGTATAACCTTATCTTCGATCCCGGCTTCTCAACTGCCCAGACGATCACCAATGTGTCTGGTAGGGGAGTTGGGCTTGACGTAGTGAAGCGTCAGATCGAGAAACTCAACGGTACGGTGACGGTCTGGTCCTCCCCCGGGGAAGGAACACGATTCACCATCAAGATCCCTTTGACGCTGGCGATCATCCAGGGACTCCTGGTACGGGTTGGAGCGGAGATGTACGCCATCCCCATCACATCCGTTATAGACAGCCATCGGATCAGGCCGTCGGATATTAAGCGAATCGATAACTACGAGGTATTCAACGTCCGTGAAGATGTGATATCGCTGATACGCCTGAGCCGGCTCTTTCAGATTCCTGTCCGGGAGAATCCGGAGTACCATTACGTGGTCATCGTCGGCAGCAACGATCGGAAAATGGGGTTGGTTGTGGACTCTCTGATTGGTGAGGAGGACGTGGTTATCAAACCATTACGTGATCATTTTACAAACTCTCCGGGCATAGCCGGAGCCAATATCACCGGGGATGGCCGAGTCTCGCTCATTATCGATGTCAGCCAGCTTCTTGAGCTCGGTTTGCGGCGCGAAAAGGAAGAGCGGGATCGACGAGAAATGAGAGTTGGTCGCTGATGATTACGGAAACGCGTACAGAAACGCCTGTAGACCAGATAGAACAGCACCAGCGTGCAGCAGATTTCAAGATGGTGACATTTTCGTTGGCCGGCAAGGACTACGGAATCGACATCATGCGGGTCAAGGAGATCGCGAAATTTGCCCAGTTTACCTACGTCCCCAACACCGCTCGGTACGTGCGGGGCGTCTACAACCTCCGTGGGGATATCATCTCCATCATCGATCTTCGTCTTATGTTCAATCTCCCGGTAGAACCCACCGACGATGGCCATGTTGAAAGCGGACTGATTCTCCGGCTGGACAACAACCTTCTGGGCGTGGTGGTTGACTCCATTGATAAAGTTGTGGGGTTTTCTTCGGCGATGATTCAGCCGCCCCATCCGATCTTTGGAGACATCAACGTCAAGTTCATCAGTGGTGTGGTAGAGCATCAGAACCGACTGTATATCATCCTGGATGTGGATCGGATCTTCAGCCGCGATGAGCCACGGCGCGACGAGGTGCCCGCGGTTCCCGCAACAACGAAGTCACATGAACATGAGCCGCCAACTGAGTCTGTCCTGCCGGACCGTGCGTTTCTGCGGGAAGGGTTGGCCACGTTTCTCGGCTTTCACGTTACCGGGGTGAACGAGGGGTGGTGTGAGCGGCGATTCGAAGAGTGGGTCAACATCTGCGCCTCCCAGGGGCGTGATCCCCAGTTCCGCAACGACGACGACGCATCAGAGTTTTTGAAACCCTTCTTCTCTCGTGACAGCGAACAGTTCTGGTCGTCTGAGCACGCTGCAGAGTTCGCCCGCATTCTGCCGGTGGAAGGCGAAGGTGTCTTTCACCTCTGGAACCCAGGGTGCGGCAGTGGCTATGAAGCGTACTCGGCGGCTATGGTCATTCAGGAGACGCTCAAGAACCGTCAGAAAAAGATCTGGGCCGGAGACAAAGATCTGATGAAGATATCCGCGGCTCCGAATATTTCGGTTTCTGCGGCGGCGATACC
>SKHA01000250.1 GCA_007117185.1 Spirochaeta sp.
CAGCACCGCCGGGTCCGTGGGGAGAAAGCCCCAGTCTCCCAGTTCCGTCCCCTCATACCCGGTAGCGGCGATCTCGTCGAGCACCGTTTTCCAGGTGATACGGCTGCCTTCCACGTTTTCGATGACCCCCCATGAACAGGGGGCGTTTCCGATTCTCATGCTCCTGGTACTCATTACGTGTGTCTCCTTGATAAATTCATTGGATGGTAACGTCGATTCCCGAAACTGCATCTCGCAGCATTGTTTCCGCAAGCGTTTGCACTCATTTTTCATACCCGCGGTCGCCGCGCTCCACGTCAGGATAATCGGGAGTCTGTCAGAGATATGACTCCATTCGCTCCCTCATGGCGGTGGCAACTTCCAGATGGTCACGCTCCCACTGGAACGGGTTGAGAAACTCACCGGAGATGTACCCGTCAAAACCCGTTGCCTTGATTGCGTCTACCCATTCCTGCACCGGTATCTCCCCGTCACCCGGCAAAGCCCCCCGGAGCTCCCGCTCATCGACCCAGGGATCCCCTTCCGCCGGTCGAAACCCGTCACAGAGATGGACGCCGTAGATTATGGCGGGGTCCAGCCGGGCGATTTCTTCCGGTTCGGCACCGCGACACGCCCAGTAGTGCCAGAAGTCGATGACCAGCCCTACATTGTCCTGACCAGTCTCTTCGATGAGCTGAATGGTATCGTTGAGGGTGGCAATGGGCGTCCATGCAGCGCCCTCGTACTGAAAACGGAGGCCATGCTCCCGACCGATCGCCGCTACGGCGCGCATATTCGCCGCAGTGAGGGTAATTGCTTCCTTCTTCGGTAAGCCGTCCAGCCCGCAGAATCCGTTCAGTTGTATTGTTGGCGCGCCGATAGTGACGGCGACACCGCAGAGCCGCTCTGTCATGGAGAGGAGCTCCTTCCGCCCGGCAGAGGTGGTGGTCTCCAGATTTCCGATAATGTCGATGGCCGCCGCCTGGATGCCGAACTGAGTGAGGTAATCCCGCAGCTCCTCCGCGGTATGCCCCGAATCGAGGTACCGAATCAGCTTGTCGGTGTGAACCTCAAGCGCCGCGTAGCCGGCATCCCGAGCGATGCGCACATCCGAGAGCACATTGGAAAGAAGGGTTACCTGTCCGTGAAGTGTAAGAACCATACGCGATGATACCCCCGCGGTATTGTTCAGTCAATGATTTTATGCAAGCGGTTGCGTTATTTTCCAGCGTGGCGCCAGTTCCATCCAGCCGTTCCATTCCGGGGACGCATGTGTTGTTTGCGAAAGAGTTCCATTAAAAAGGGAACTCCCGTATGATGTCCGGGACGAGTACATACGATGACCCTGAAGGATATTGCCGAGATCGCCGGAACCAGCCTGTCCACCGTCTCACGAAGCCTGAACAACAGTCCGTTGATCTCGGAAGAAACACGCGCCCGTATCCAGGCGATCGCCTCGGCCCACGGATTTCAGCCCAATGCCAGCGCCCGCAGTCTGGCCACCAGCAGAACGGGAACGATCGGTTTGATCCTGCCGGAGAACTACGATCGGTTTGACGGACTGCTGTATAATGCCGCCCTGCACAACGATCTGCGACGGAGTCTGGAGCGCGCCGAGCTCGACACCATCGTCGCGTTCAAGCAGAATCGTGTGTCCCGGCAGGACAACATCGAAAAGCTGGTGACCCGCAAGAAAGTAGACGGTCTCATCCTGGTGCAGCCGGACATTGACCGGAAGTCCGTGAGGTTCCTGGAGGAGAGAACGATTCCGTACGTCCTGATCCAGTACCCGCCGGATGAACCGAACCCGCCGTACGACGTCTTCTACTCGGACAGCTGGACCGGCGGGCGCATCGTTGCGCAGCATCTCCTGGACATTGGGTGTCACCGGCCGCTGTGCATCACCGGCGGGCAGGAGCGGCAGTCACGACAGCGGGTTGATGGTTTTCGCGACGCCTACAAGGCCAGTGGCCTCCCTGAGGACACCGTAACGGTACTCCACGGAGACTACAGTGCCGCCAGCGCCGCGGCGCTCATACACGAAAACCTTGAGAATATCGGGAACTATGACGCTCTGTTTGCGGTGAACGACCTGATGGCATTCGGAGCGATGGAAGTGCTGCGGGCGTCGGGAATACGAATCCCCGAGGATATCGCCGTTGTGGGCTTTGACGACACCGCGCTGGCAACGGCCCTGATCCCCTCGCTGACCAGCGTACACCAGCCGGAAGAGGAGATCGCTTTTCTTGCCTGTGAGCGATTGCTGGAACTCATTGATGAGCGCACCGAGTTTGGCCGCCGAATTTCCGAGGCGCGGACAACCTCTCTGCAACCGAGGCTGGTGATCCGGGAGAGCTCCGGCAGCAGGCGCAAGCCCGCCGCCTCAGACGGCACGGGTGCCAGCTGAACCGGGAACTGTGCTTCGTTGATGGGTGGTGTTTTGCTGTGCAAGCGCTTGCACAATTCCTGATCCTGTCGTACCATGATTGTTCCGTGCTCTGCAGCCACGGAACGGAATCCCACTGTTCTGAAGGAGTGAAACGATGCCATATCACCTGAGACCCTACGACAACCGCAATGAAGCTATTGTGCCGCCGGGAAACAACTGGACCCCGCTGATCTATTTCAACGATGTCCGATTGTCGCAGGGAGAGTCGTATCAGCATCACCTGGAGGCGCACGAGTCGGTGTGCGTGGTGGTGAGCGGCACGGTGGACATCACCTGTGGAGACCATTCCTGGCAGGGGGTAGGGCAACGGGAGCACCTCTGGGGCGGCAAACCGGATTCCGTCTACATCCCCAGAAACCGACCGGCGACGATAACTGCTGCATCCGCCCATGCCGAGGTGTTTATCGCCGGTGGATGCAGCGATCCTGAAGAGCCCCAGGGGGGGCGTGAACCCTTTCGTCTGAGTCCCGATGAGGTGGACACGATACAGTACGGCAGCGACGACACCAAAACCCACCGGCGGATCTACCACGTTCTCGGGCAGAACGTTGCGGGCCGCACCGGAAATATCCTCGTGAGTGAACTGTTCACCGTGGGCGCCGGCGGCTGGTCCGGGTTTCCCCCGCACAAACACCACGTGGAGCGTCCGGGTATCGAAACGGACCACGAAGAGGCGTTCCATTACCGTTTCAACCCGGATCACGGCTTCGGAGCGCAGTTTGCCTACACCGGCGACGACGATTTCGGTCCGGTGTACCACGTAAAGAATGGTAGCACCATCCTTCTGGATCGCAGCTACCACCCCTCCGTGGCGGCACCGGGGTACGAGATGTACTACTTCACCATTCTGGTGGGGCGCCATCAGCGCTCACTCAAGCAGTACTTTCACCCGGACCACGAGTATCAGGTGCACACCATACCGGGGCTGAAGGATATGATTGCCAAGTTCAAGTAATTGCCGACCCCATTTATTCGTTGACGAGGAGTAGTTATGGATACAGTGCGAATCGCGATTGTCGGCCTGGGCCGTCTGGGCAAACGTCACGCCGAGAACCTGTGCTACCGCGTACCCGGGGCAACCCTGGCCGGAGCATGCAGCGTGGTCCCGGCAGAGCTGGAATGGGCCCGCTCCGAGCTGGGCCTCACGAAAACCTGGCAGAACTACCAGGAGGTCCTTGCGGATCCGGATATTGACGCGGTCTTTCTCGTCTCATCCTCCAGTGTCCACGCCGAGCAGATCATAGCCGGCCTGCAGGCGGGTAAGCACGTCTTCTCGGAGAAACCCATGGGGGTCACCATTGCGGAGTGCCAGGCGGTAGAGGCGGCGGTAGCGGCTCACCCGGACCGGCACTTCCAGCTGGGATTTGTGCGCCGGTTTGACCCGAGCTACGCCTGGGCAAAACAGAAGATCGACGAAGGTGCCATCGGCGAACCCTTCCTGGTGCGGTCCCAGACGGTGGATCTGGACGAATACGCGGAGTTCCAGATCTCCTTCGTTCCCAGCTCCGGCGGGATCTTCATGGACATGAACTCCCACGACATCGACCTCGCCCGGTGGTATCTGGGGTCCGAGGTGAAGAGTGTCTATGCCATCGGTGGCAGTTATGCCCACCCGGGGTTTGCCCAGGTGAACGACGCCGACAACACCGTGGCGCTGATGCACTTTGACGACGGCAAGATGGCGGTAATCTCGGCCAGCCGCACGGCGTTCCATGGCCACGATACCCACACGGAGATCACCGGTACGAAGGGGATCCTCAAGA
>SKHA01000352.1 GCA_007117185.1 Spirochaeta sp.
AGGGGTACTCCTTCTACCTCAACACCACCACCGATGATCGACGAGTCGTCCAGCTCGCTGTTGCCGGGAAAGCTGCCGCGATAATCCACCGTTCCTCTCATGGTCAGTCGCGGCCATTCCAGACTGGCTCCGAGGGTCGGGGCCACGGAAGTAATTCCCTCCCGGGGCGAATCCATCAATGATTCATCGTCCGGGTCGGTCCGGGCCACCGCAAGCACCCGGGTTCTATCCGCAACGGCAACTTCAAGAAACGCAGCTGCCCGGGGATCGAATCGGTATTCCGTCTTTGCCACCCCGGAGATCATGCGTTGTTCCGCGGCGTAATAGTCACGCTGCTGTTGAAGACCGAATCGCTGATCCCGATATGCCACATCCAGTTCAAGCTGCAGAGGCTGGCCCTCGCCGAAACGAAGCCACGTATCAATCAGGTTCTCCTGACGGAAGAACCCACTCCCGGGCTGCTCCCCGTTGAACCCGTCTGTGCTGCGGTGGTCGTAGCCCAGACGGAACTGGGGCCCCTCACCAACGCGAAAGAGGTTGATGGCACCAAGGACGGAGTTCACACTGCCGCCTCCCAGGGTCGCGTTGAAAAAGACCTGATCGCCCATAATCACCGCAACTTCCTCAAGGGACTCCCGGGCGAGTCGCGGCGGCGGGAGGTCCACCGTCCGGGCGGTACTTACCTGCACCCCCGCATCCATCAACCGATCCTGGAACTCCAGCGGTTCCATTGGCGGCATCAACTCCACCGCCACTGCCAGGGGTGAAACCTCCGCGGTAACCCTCTCAGGGCTCAGTTCGATGGTCCCCCCGGGCTGTTGCGCACCGACTCCGGCAACGGAGACCGCAAAGAGTACCGTCGCCATCAGAGCTTCGGTCAAGATCTTACTGTATTTCATCACTGCTCCAGCAATCGTTGTGCCCGGTCTGCCCAGACTGACTCGGGGAATCGCCTGTTCAGTTCCCGGACGGCGTCGCGAATCACCGCTCCCTCACCTTCCTGACGGGCCAGGACAGCAAGCTCGTACAGCCCCTGAGCAGCAAGGTCTTCCGGAGCATCGGGAATCGCTGCCACCCGGAGATACTGCTCGATGGCAGCACGATTCTCTCCCCGCCGACGATAGTACTCCGCCAGCAGCAGGGCGGCTTCACCGGCATCAGGATGTGTCGCTGCGGAACCGGCGATCAGGTAATCCACGATCAAACCTCGCCGTCCCGCCTGGGCGGTCAAACTGATCTGCTCGCGTATGGATATCCGACCCAGCTCAAGAACCAGGGCAAACCAGCGATCTCGCTGGTTTCCGGGGGAAGGCATCTCGCCGATCCGCTCCAGTTCCACCCACAGCGTGGCCTCCCTGTTGCTCAACCCGTCAATTTCCAGCCGAATTCGGCGGCGCGCCGTCTCCGCCTCTGTGCTGCGGGGATTGTCCGCATACGCGGCAACAAACCGATCGTACAGCTCCAGCGCCTGCCGCTGCTGTCCTCGAGCCTCGTAGACCGCAGCAGTCTCGATCAGCGCTCTGGGAGTGTATGTACTGCGGGGAAACTGCTGGAACAGTGGCTCCCACCACAGAAGCGCTCTCCCGGCCTCACCGAGTTCCAGGGACGCCGCGCCGGCCCAGTACAGGGACCTGTCAAGATCGGCCCCTTCCGGATACACGTTACGGTACATGCGGAACCTGTCCCGAGCCTCGGCAAAGAGGCTCTCGGTGAAGAGGATCTGACCGGCCTCCAGTAATGCCGTGGCCCCGGCAGCGGTTTGCGGCAACGCCCGGTGCAGCGCGTCGTACTCCGTTACCGCCTCCTCGGACCGACCAATCGCCGCCAGAATCGAGGCGTACTGGCTCCAGAATGCCCCGCGATCGTTGTCGTTTCGGGCCAGGTCCAGAAGCAGCCGGTATTGAACCAGGGCGTCCTCCACTGCGCGCTGGTCCAGATAGACCGTTGCGAGAAGCTGCCGCGCCTGAATCTCCTGATCCCGGTCTGCGGCCAGCCCCAGAAGTCGCAGGATCTGCCGGGCACTCTGGCCTGACTGTCCGCTCCGAAAGAGGGTCCAGCTGTACAGATAGCCCCCGTCAAAAGCAAGAGACCGGGGAAGGTCCTCGATCACCGCGGCGACAGTATCACGAGCTCCGGCGACGTCACCCTCCCGATACAGTGCCCAGGCAAGATGGTACGAACGCAACGGTTCGAAGCGGGCCGCGCCAAGCTGTTGAAGCAGGGCAATGACGTCCCGCCACTCCCCGTTATTGAACGCGGTCAACCCCTGGAGGTACAGAAAATCCTCTCTCCCGCGAGGAGTCAGGTCAGCGGCAGCGATGCGTCGTGCCTCCTGGGCGGCTGCAGAGAACTGCTCTGCCCCAACGAGAGCCCGCAGCAACTCCAGCCTCACCACTGCGTCGGCGTCGGGACGCTCCTGCAGCAACGTTCGGTACGTCCGTACCGCATCCACCGCCCGGTTCGCCTCAAGGAGCAGGCGCGCTCGCAAGCGAAGCAGTTCCGGCTCTTCCCTCATCAGCGGCTGCAGGCTGTTGTCTTCCAGAACTGGAAGCGCCTCTGCCCCGCGGCCGGAGCGGTACAGCGCAAAGGTCCAGCCGTAGAGCATGGCCACGTTTTCCCGTCGACTGGAAACTGTCTCCAGAACCGCCGCAGCGTCGGCGGGGCGCTCTTCCAGCAGCAGCATCCTCGCCAGCGACAGGGCCCGCTCGTCCCGCACCTCCGGAGATACCCGGGAACTCACCATGGATTGCTGCAGCAGCTCCAGCGCTTCTTCCCGTCTACCCTGATTCTCAATGACCCTGGCCAGCAGCAGCGGAACCAGTCCGGATACCACCGCGTCGTCCCGCAACTCCCAGATCCTGATGAAATTCTGTTCTGCCAGCTCAAACCGTTCCGATTCCAGGGCATCCAGCCCAAGGGCAAACCAGAATTCCCGCATTCTCTGCGGTTCAACGGCGAGTCGACGTTCTGCCCGCCGGAAGATTTCCTGGGTACGGCCCCGGTCGCCCGCATTCTGGGCGAGCACAGACAGCTGCTGAAACCCCCATTGGGCGCTGTCCAGGGAAAATGTGGTCAACTCTTCATACAGGTCCGCGGCGAGATCAATATTGAGCTGGCGGAACGCTGCATCTGCGGCATAGCGAATCCGCTGCTCCTGATATCCGTCGTCACGATCCATCTGGTCGCCCCATTCACGCCAGAGGGCAATCACCGATTCGTCGTCCCCCGCCTGCGTGAGAACCTGCATCAACGCCGCCAGGGCATAGCCCTGCTCCGCTCCGTCCACCTGGGGAAGTGCTGCCGTCAGATCCTGACGGGCGGCACTGAGATCCCCCAGTTCGAGCAGACTCAGGCTGCGATACAAGAGGGCTCGTCCCCGCTGATCCGCCGGGAGGTTGAGATAGCGGCTCATCATCTCAACGGTCTCTTCGTGCCGATCCAGCTGAAAGAGAGTCAGGCCGATCCAGAAGCGAATCCGCTGGGAAGCCTCACCAGCGGGAGCGCGGGCGGCAGATCGCTGAAACCGGTCCAGCGCCGTCCCGTAGTTGCCCAGATAGAAGTGGCTCTGGGCGATACGGAACTGGGCCTGCCCGGTGAACTGCGACCCCGGCCACGCTCCAAGAAGGTGCTCATAGCGTTCAATTGCGAGGGTGAAATTCCCCGAGGAGAAGCGACGTTCCCCTTCTTCAAAGACGTCACGAGGGTTGGCCCACAGGGCTATCGGTCCCATCAACAACAGGAGAAAAATAAGGAGACTGCTCCGTGCCGGAACTCCCCTTGAGCATTCGATCATGAGGCGAGTCTATCTCAGTGTCAGGTGAGATTCAATGATCGCTGCTCGAGATCGGTGGCGGCTGGAACATCTCACCCGGAGTTACCCGCACCAGGTGGACAAAGTCACCGGGATAGCGGCGGTTCAGCGATACCAGGCCAGTCTCCACGTTCCGTTCCATGACGGAGAGCTGAAACTGCCCCCGAGAGTCGAACCAGGGGAAAAAGACAACCACGTGTGAATGCTGACGCAGAACAGGGGCGGAGCCGAAACTGCGGCTTACACTCCCCAGATAGATCGTCCCGGGTTCACGCAGGGCCAGCCAGTACAGGACAGCCTGCAAGTCTGAGATAGCGTATCCCACATTGGGAATATACGGGGTGAACGGA
>SKHA01000161.1 GCA_007117185.1 Spirochaeta sp.
ACTGGATCCGGCTACCGTCAGCCCCAGCGTTATCAGCGCCGGAGAAGTCAGGTCAACCAGGGACCCGTCCACCCGCAGCTGGTACGGAACCGGGTTGCCCCCGCTCTGGAATACATTCTGCAGCACCCCGCCGTGCTCGCTGGTGGCGTCGATGCGGTACGCTGCGTTGGTGCGAAAGAACAGCTCCACCTCACGCACCGTTCCGGCGGTGAGGTAGCCGAAGTCCAGAGTTGACTGACCCTGCCCGTCCAGGGCTATCTGGGCTACCGTGGGGGTTACCGAGGAGAGGCTCACAGACTGCTGTCCGATCAGGACAGCCTGAGCGGGCTGGTTGGCCCGGCCCTGGTACAGGGACACAACGATCTCGTCGTTGTAGGTGCCGCGTCGCACAAACTGGTCCGCCGGGATCCGGACGGTGAAGGTGTTGGTGCTGGTGGCGTATCCGCTGCCGGTGTTTCCGAAATTGCCCCTGAGCACCTCCTGCTGGGAGATCGGTACAGTCAGGTCTTTGGCGATGGCGTTGTTGGGGGTAAAGACGTTGTAGTCCAGAAACGTCGACAACAGCCCGAAAAAGAACGTCTGGCGCATGCGGCGGGGTTCGAAGGTGGAGCTGCCGCCCCGGGATGCGGTGACGAAGTACCGGGTGGGCCCGCCGCTGTGGCCCACGGTAACGGTGATTGAAGAGGTGGCTTCGTTGAAGATGAGGTTATCCAGGGAAACTGCGGGGGTAACCGAAACCAGCTCCAGCACCGGCGGCGCCGGCTGGGCCTCCAGCAGTCCGGCGGACAGAGCGAACGTCGCCGGCAGGAGAAGGTTGAAAAGTGTCCGTACCGTACCGCGGCGCATCCCGTTCATTCCTCTGCCCTCAAGAATACCACATCTTCAAGATCATATCGGCCCAGTTCATCCTCGGGCACCGCAAAAACCACCTGGGCATCAGGATACTGATAGAGGAACAGGCGGTACTCCCCGGGAGCAACTTCAGCAATCTCGAAACGCCCCTCACGATTGGTGAAGAACGGCATGATCCCTCCCCGGGAGTCCACGATCTCACCAGCCTCAAGGACGAATGGCTGGTCATCTTCGTCCACCAGCCTGCCGGTGATGTATACCGAAGCGGCGCTGCCGACGATAACGCGGTAGCCGCTGCGATAGGCGCTGGAGAATGTCATGACAGCGCTGTCGCCCAGAGAAAGACCCTCCGGCAGGTACGAGTTGTCCAGGGTGACCACGGTGATCCCCCAGGCGGGGAGGTCAGGATACACCGCGCTCCGACCCTCCAGAATCGCCACTGCGGCACCGCCGCCGGGCCGAACCGCGATGGGATACGGGGCAATCTGGCTGCGCGGTTCAAGCACAACGAAGCCGTTACGAACAGGTCGGGAGATCACCGGAGTGCCTCCGGCCCAGACCAGGGCCCCGGCAAACTGGGTGGTCAGGCTCAGCTCCGCCTCTTCCGCACCGATCACCCGCTGATACCGTGGCTGCGCCTGCACCGCCCCGCGGTACCCGCTGTACTCCACGGAGCCGTCCAGAATCTGGGCAGACCCGGGGACGCGATCCACTCCCTGGTACCCGGCGCTCCAGCTCCAGCTGCGGAAGGGCGTATCCGAGGGGCGACTCACCTGGACGGTGGCCGGTCCCTGCACCAGATCGTAGTTCACCGAGGTCTCGATGCCGTTGTCTCCTCCTGCCAACCGGATGAAAAGACTCCCCCGCCACAATATCTGACCATCTCCCAGAACCGGCCCAACCTGAAGGTTGGCGGTGGGGCCACCAGGAGAGCGATAGGCAAGTGCAAACCGCAGAGCTGTCTCTTCAGGAAAATTTCCGGTGAGGGGCAGGGTGTTGGCCACCGCCAGCGACGCTGTCAGCGTGGTGGATACACGCTGATTTACCCCCAGGGCAGTACGCAGAACGCTCCCGGAGGAGAACCCGCCCAGAACCTGACGGTACTCGGCGCTCTGGATCCGGGCAACTCCCTCAACAACAGGAGTACGGGGAGCAGGCAGAATGGAAACGGAGTGGGACAGTTCCCCCGCCCCTCCAACGGCACCGGTATTATCCAGGTACAGCGCCCCCTCGGCGCGGGTGACCCCCAGAACAGTTGCCGAGAGGGACTGCGCCGCCAGCGCCCACTGATCCGGCGAGGCCTGACCGGAGAAACCCACCGTCCAGTTGGGGAACACCCCCATACGGTGCCACAGGTTGAGAAAGAGCCCCTCCGGCAGGTCCCGTTCGCGTTGCATTCCCAGCGCCGCCGAGTAGAGGTGACGTCCCGGTCGAAGGAGCGCCGGAGAGTAGTAGATCTGCTCGGAGAAGAGCGGGGTGGCGGCGCGGCCATCCTGCCCGGGCTGTCTCAGCTCCACTGCGTTGGTTCCCCGCCCCAGGGGCAACCCTTCCAGCTGGTGGGGCCCCGGATACAGACGGTAGGTGCGGTACAGCCTGTTGTTCAGGTACACCTCCACCGGACCGGAGTCCGGCACCAGAAAGGTCACCGCATCACGGCGGAAGAGCGACTCCTGGCGGCCCACCTCGTCTACCCGGGTTGCCGCGAGGCCGATCACCTCCGGCTGAGCCAGCAGCGAGGCCCGCTCGTACCGCACCGTCCCGGCCTCCGCGCGAATCCGCAGGTCCGGAAGGTCCCGGACCAGCCGAAGGTGACGCACCCGAGCGGGCTGCTCCGGTGGGGTCACCGCCGCCACCAGCCCGATTGCTGACTCCAGCACCCATCCCTGGTAGTTGAGAACCGGCTCCAGCTCCGCCTGCAGCAGGTTGCCCTCCTGCTGGTTTCCCAGGATGCCCCGTCCCACCACGTTGAGGTACCCCGACAGGGGCACCGGCTCCTGGACGTTCAGATCGGCCCTGACCGCCCCATCCCTGAGGATGCGCTCCCGGACCAGCTCCGGGGCGAGGTCCACCTCCAGCCGCACCTCCTCCGGGCGGTAGAGGAGGAAGATACCTGCAGGAGCGTATTCACCGATATCGACGTAGCTGCGGTCACTCAGTTCATTCAGTAATTGCTCCCGGGCGCTGTCGTTGAGGCGTGGTTCCAGCACCGCCAGAAGCTCTCGTTGCTGTACCTGCACCAACTGCGACGAGACCAGCCCGGAAACTTCCCCCAGGAACTGGTTGTCGGCGTAGACCGGGATCATCAGTTCTGCTGCTGCGGCGCCGGTACCGCCGAATATTTCGGCGAAGAGGTCTTCTACGCTCGCCTCCTGAGCCACCACCGGGTGGAGCAGGACACCGATCAACAGCAGGAGGACCGATACACGTCGCATCAGCGGTCAAATCTGAAGCGAACCTCCCGCGGAATCACCGGCAGGAGTTCCAGAGGGACGACAACCCGACGCCGCTCACCCGGCAGAACGTTGACGGTGACAAAAGGTTCCAGTGTTTCCAGGTTGACCTGTTGTTCCGGGGTGTCCCCGGTCAGGATGAGATAGCCCGACGAAAAGGGCTGATGCCGGGTGCCCCGGTTGGCCACCTCCAGAATGAGCACGTTCTCCTGGCGATCAACCTCCAGGCGCTCCACCTCGACTCGCGGCGTGGTGCCGGGAGGTCTAACGTACAGGGTGGCTCGGTAGCGCAGCATGAACTGCAGCCCCGACCCGGCTTCCTGATTACGCTGCAGGTTCACCGGCAGCTGCTCCGCGACAAGGCGAAAGGGCAGCTCCCGGGTCGGGGGCTCGCCGCCAACCCAGCGCACCCGGATCGTCTGGGAGAGCCCCGGCCGCAGTATCACCTGGGAGGGAAAGACCTGCAGCTGCTGCGAAGCATCCTCGTTCAACTCCGTTCCGTCCGGCAGGATGGAACGGGTCACGGCGCGCAGCTGTACCGCTACGGGGGTGGCTGCGCTGTTGGAGATCTCGAAGGTAGCCGTAGGCAGCGATCCGGAGGGGTCCAGCACCGCTGACATCGGCGTCAACTGAAACGCCATCGCCGGGAGCGGTGCAAGCAGGAACACGACCATGACCAGGACCGCCGACAGAGCTGCGCTCGGGATCAAGCGATTACGATGCATCATGCCTCCAAGTATACCGCAGAGAAACAAAAACGGCCCGACTCACAGGAGCCGGGCCGGATACCGTCGACCGGGATGGGTCAGTTTGCGTCGATGGTAAAGGTGAGGGTGTCGGTGTAGACACCGGAGGGC
>SKHA01000006.1 GCA_007117185.1 Spirochaeta sp.
CCAGTGATCGACCAATGAAAATGCGCACGAATGTGAGTGTCGACAAAGACCTCCTGGAGACCGCTCGCACGTATGGTCTTCCGATATCGAAGATTCTCGAGGAGGCCCTGCGCGCGCGGCTTGCCCACGAGGCCGCCATTCGGTGGGGAGAAGAAAACCGCGACCGAATTCGAGACTATGCCGCTGCAGTCGATCAATACGGTGTGTTGAGTGATGAGTTTCGGGATTTCTGATGGCGCAGTTTGATCTCCACGGCAACACCAATCCAGGAACCCTTGGTAGAACCCCGTTTCTTCTGGATGTCCAGTCTGATGCGACATCCGTTCTTCCCACGCGCCTTGTTTGTCCGGTCCGGCGGGGGTCACTGATGTCCGGAGAACCGATCGATCGTGTTCACCTCACGGTTACCATCAACATGGAGACCTTCGTGGTTTTCGTGACAGAACTCACGGCGGTACCCACCGCAGTCCTTGGACCGGTTGTAACATCGTTGAAATCACACCGTCAGGAAATCGTTTCAGCAATCGACCTTTTGATAACCGGGTTCTGAAACATCTGCGGGTCAGCTTCCGCGCTTGACACCCTCCCCGGGCTTCCGGGCAGGCAGGTCTCCCAGAAACCTGCGACTCAACTCGGCAATCTGTTTCGCATTGTTGGCATGGAGTCAGCGATCTCCTGTTCCCGGTAGCCGTACGAAAACAGCTTCTTCCTGTTTGTTGTCAGCAGGGCGATCAGGGGTACAAGCCCTACCGCCTGCAGAACTCGTGCCAGCTGAAGGACGTGCGCTACCCACCCCGGCATCCGGTCGTAATGCGCCGAGGACGTGCCATCCAGGGATATGATCGCCACCACTTCGTCGGGGTGCGATGCGGCGTAGTACTCGCTGTAGACGCTAGACATGGAATGCGGCAAGAGAACATACGGCGGATTGAAGCCGCTCCGTTGCAACGCCATCCTGATCTCGTCAACGTAGTTTTCCACACTTCGGGTTCTGGAGGTGGTGCTGCTGAACCCGACCCCGAAGTACTCCAGACACACCGTGGTGAACTCCCTTCGGCAATGCAGGAACCCTCGGTAGACCACACGTTCTCGCCAGTATCACGGATTGTCCGGGTTCGTAAAGCTGATTATAGTGTCATCACAATGCCCCCCGAAGAACACGAGTCACTGCCGGCGAAAGCAATTCTCGACGCTTGTCGACGTCTCCTTCAGGGGAAGGCGACCGACGAGATCATCTCCGGGACGCTGGAAGGGGTGGGTCGTGTCACCGGGGTCGACCGCATCTACATCTTCTCCATCTCCCACGCCGAGACGGAGTACGCGTCCCAGCGTTACGAGTGGACCTCTGACCGGGTTGAGCCGGAGATCGACAATCCGGAGTTGCAGAATATCCCCCTCCGGGAGGCGGGATACACCCGGTGGCTGGATGAGATGCAGCGGTATCGCCCGATCGTGGGCCCCATTGCCTCCTTTCCCGTCAGCGAACAACCCATGCTGGCGATGCAGAACATCCTTTCGCTCCTGATTCTACCGATATACAGCGATGGCGTTCTCTGGGGGTTTGTCGGATTCGACGATTGCACCCAGGGACGGGCATGGAGCAGCTCCGATGTGGATGTGCTCATTGGATTGACCCTGGCGCTGGGCATCGCCCTATCCAGGGAGGAGACCCGGGAAGCGGAAACGGCGGCACGTTTGTATCTCAGCCTTGTGGGCAGGCTCTTTGATATCCATTCCATCATGTTCAGTGAGACCTCTCCGGCGACGCTGTGGAGGCGTGCAGAGGTACGGTTGCGGATCGTAGCGCGATCCTACCAGTTCTTCGCGCACCTTGCCGACGGTGATCGTGTCGAGATGGACCAGTACATCCGCCTCATCCAGCCTCTTCTGGATGAGTTCCTGGCGGAGACGTTGCCGCCCCGCAGCAGGGCAGTACTCTCTGCCTCTGTGTGCTCCTGTTCTCTTTCGGTGAAGCGAGCTCTTGACGTAGCAATCATAACGGGGGAAGTGATGGCGGCGATCACTGAGAGCTCCTCAATCGACATCGCCGGGGCACATCTGCTTGTCTCCATGCAGCCCCGGGATGGCCACGTCGATCTTACCATTACTGCCAGATCAGCTGCTGGTGAGCCGATCGGCCGGGGTGACGCCCTGGACGGGATGGCGGTCTCGCTTCTTCGAGACATCCGGCAGCACTTCGACGGTACGGTATCCCAGGACCTGATTGACGGACTGCTCCTGCGTATTCGCTTTCAGGAGTAGCATCGCCGCAGCGCTAACGGTTTTCCCGCGGCAGGGGGTGCGGCCGATTTCTTGGACTGTTTTCATGCGCTCAAACCAAGACTTTCACGATATTCCACTGGGAGTTCGGGGTTGCACAAAACAACACAGGCTCATCTTCTGATACCGGATTTAAGAAAAATTTAAGGTTGGCGCAGCATCCTGTATGCTGCCGGGCGTGCCTCGGCCCATCTCAAGAGGAGAGTACAATGACCAGAAAACGCTCCATTGTCGCATTCATGGCCGTGCTGGTAACCGCATCCGCAGTCACAGCGTTCGCCCAGGCAACACAGGCTCCGGGGCAAGAAGTTGTGGGACGCGGCTACAACATATTCGGCACCTACGCGGACTCGCGCAGTATCACATCGTTGCCCCTCTTCGATTTCTCCGGTATGCGTGACCGGACCGATCGCATCGGCACCGACCTCTACAGCGTTCCCGAGATTATGACCCTGCATCCGATCTTTGACCATCGCATTACCACCGTCGAGGGTTCCAGCGTTCGTGAGTACGCCCGCAACCTCTCTGTCAACGCGGGGTTGGAAGTTAACGCGCTCGTCTTCAAGGGTTCGGTGGAAACCAATATCAGCACAAGCGATTCGGCCACGGAAGAACGCTACTACTTCACCTACATGGACTCCACCATCCTGTGGCGTATCTCCATGGACACTCTGGATCTCCAGCGTCTGCGGGCTCTCCTGCACCCTGAAGCGCGCCAACGCATCAACACGATGGACCCCATGACGCTCTTTGAGAACTACGGTACCCACTACATCGCAAATGCGTACATTGGCGCGCGGGCGGACTACAACTCGGTCTCCACTTTGACCGATAGCGTAAGCACTACCGATATACGCGTGGCGGTTGAAGCAGCATACAAGGCAGTCAGCGGCAATACCGAGGTCACCACCGATCAGCGGCACGCGCTCAACGAGAGCAATACCCGTACCGAAATGCGCGTGGTTGGCGGCAACTCGCACCTGGTACGCGACATCCAGGACTACAATCAGTACCTGCGATGGGCCGAGGGCATTGAGCGCCGCCCCGTACTGGCTGACTTTGACCGCAACAGTCTGCGTCCCATCTGGGAACTTGCGGACAGCGCGTCGCGAAGAAATGAACTGGAAGATGCGTTCAAACAACTGATCGAACAGTATCCCTTGCCCCCGGAACTGGCAAATCTTGCGGCACTGAGCCGCAACCTGTACATGGTGCAGAGTAAGTCCGACGGACGGTACTGGGATATCGGCGGGTACCACAGTCGCGCAGGGGGCAAGTCCAGTTTCCTGCAGCTGCATCAACCAGACCGGGTTTCACAGTCCCACGAAGGAGCTGATCGCTTCATTAAAATTATCCCGCACCCAGTCGACGGCGACTACGTCTTTCTGCAACCCCAACACAGCGAGTTTGTGATCGCGATAGAAGAGGGGTCGCGCGAGGCAGGCGCCAAAATGCTCCTCTGGGACATGGTCCCCGCACACCAGCGTGGTCAGTACAAAATGATTCCGGTAGAGAACGAACGTGACACCTATTTCCTGCAGAGTCGTCTCAGCGGCCTGTATCTGGAACCGTCTGCTACCGAAAACCGAATCGTTCAGCAGGAGTTTACCGGATCGGACGCCCAGAAATGGGTCTTCCAGGTCACCGACCCAAACCAGTTCATGGCGGCGCCGGCGCGTGGCAGCTACGCCATTCAGGCGGTAGCTGGACGTGGGTTATACTTTGATTTTCCAGGGACGTATCCGAATGTGCGCAGCGGCGAACTCCAGGTGTGGACCGGAAGACCCAACCCGCGCGCCCAGGACCGGTTGATCGAGTTGATTCCCGTGGACGGACCGTGGTTCG
>SKHA01000257.1 GCA_007117185.1 Spirochaeta sp.
GTACCGCATTGCCGCTGGAGGATCGCCGTCCACGGAACCGAAGTTTCCCTGTCCGTTGATTACCGGGTAGCGCATGGAGAAGTCCTGCGCCAACCGTACCAGCGCGTCGTAGACGCTCTGGTCACCGTGAGGGTGATACTTACCCAGGACATCTCCGACGATGCGGGCAGCTTTCTTGAAGGGGCGGTCCGCCCGCAGCCCCATCGCGTTCATTCCGTACAGAATGCGGCGATGTACCGGCTTCAGCCCGTCACGCACATCCGGGAGCGCCCGGCTGACGATGACGGACATAGCGTAATTGAGGTAGGACTCTTTGACCTCGTCCTCTATAGCGACGGGAATTATCCGTCCTGTGGGTTGTTGATCCGACACCCTCTGCTCCTTACCTTATCTGTGCCCCGCGGCCTATACGTCCAGGTTGCTCACCGCCAGCGCGTTCTGTTCGATGAACTCCCGCCGGGGTGCCACGTTCTCGCCCATCAGGGTGGTAAACACCGCATCGGCCTCAACGGCGTCCTCAAGACGGACCTGCATGATATTGCGAGTCATGGGGTTCATGGTGGTTTCCCAGAGTTGGTCCGGGTTCATCTCACCGAGACCCTTGTAGCGCTGGATGTTCACCTTCTCGGTGGAGACACCCACCCGCTCGGCCATCTCTGCCAGGATCCGATCGCGCTCTGCGTCGTTATAGGCATAGTGGATTTCTTTGTTAAAACTCACTTTATAGAGAGGAGGCATGGCGATATAGACGTGCCCCGCCTCGACCATCTCCGCCATATAGCGGAAGAAGAACGTCAGCAGCAGGGTGCGGATATGCGACCCGTCAACGTCGGCGTCAGCCATGATGAACACTTTGTGGTAGCGCAGCTTGCTCAGGTCGAACTCGCTGCCCACGCTGGCGCCGAGGGTGCTGATGATGGGCTGCAGCTTGTCGTTGGCCAGCACCTTGTCGATTCTGGTCTTTTCCACATTCAGCATCTTGCCCCAGAGGGGCAGAATTGCCTGGTACTCCCGGTCGCGGCCCTGCTTGGCGCTGCCCCCGGCGGAGTCTCCCTCGACGATGTAGATCTCTGCTTTGGTGGGATCCCGTTCGCTGCAGTCAGCCAGCTTTCCCGGAAGCCCGGAGCTTTCCAGGAAGCTCTTACGCCGGGTCAGATCCCTGGCCCGACGCGCCGCCTGGCGTGCCTTGGCGGCAAGAACCGTCTTTTCCAGGATTGCCTCGATAACCTTGGGGTTCTCGTCAAAGTATTGGGTGAGCTGCTCGTTTACCAGACTCTCCACGATACCCCTGACCTCGCTGTTACCCAGCTTGGCTTTGGTCTGCCCCTCGAACTGGGGGTTCATCACCTTCACCGAGACAACCGCGGTCAGCCCTTCCCGCACGTCGTCACCGCTGAGGGACTCATCCATCTTCTTGCTGAGCTTGCTCTTCTTCAGATAGTCGTTGATCGTCCTGGTAAGTGCACCCCGAAACCCAGTCAAGTGAGTCCCGCCCTCGCGGGTGTTGATGTTGTTTACGAAGGAGAAGAGGATCTCGTTGAAACTGTCGTTGTACTCCATGGAGATCTCAACCTCCACCTCGTCCCGGGCTGCCTCAAACCAGATGGGGTCCGGCTGGATCACCGTCTTGTTCTTGTTCAGGAACTGGACAAACTCCCGCAGACCCCCGTCAAACTTGAAGTCGTGGGTCTTGTTCTGAGGAAGTCGCCGGTCGTCGATGGTTATCCGAATACCTTTGTTGAGAAACGCGAGCTCCCGCAGGCGGTGGGAGAGGGTGTCGAAGCTGAAGGTGACTGTCTCGAAGATCTCGTCATCCGGACGGAACATCACCTGCGTCCCCGTCAGCTCCGTATCTCCGATCATCTCCACCGGTCGGTCGGCGATGCCGCGCTGGTACCGCTGGTACCAGATCTTGCCTTCCCGGTAGACCCGTACCTCCAGCCACTCCGACAGGGCGTTGACCACCGAGACACCCACACCGTGAAGTCCACCGGAGACCTTGTAGGTATCCTTGTCGAACTTGCCTCCCGCGTGGAGCCGTGTCATCACGATCTCAAGAGCGCTGAGGTTTTCACCGAGGTGCTTTTCAACGGGGATGCCCCGGCCGTTATCGGTAACGGTGACCACGTTGTTCTTGTCGATCACAACGGTGATGCTGTCGCAGTGTCCTGCGAGGGCTTCATCAATGCTGTTATCAACAACCTCGTATACCAGGTGATGCAGTCCGTCCGGGCCGGTACTGCCGATATACATTCCTGGCCGCTTGCGGACCGGATCCAGACCGGTAAGGATCTGGATGTTCTGTGCTGAATAGTTTTCCGACATGTTTTTCCTTCGCGAAGTTTCACTATTATAAGGATTTAACGGAGTTTGGTAAACCACTCGCCATGGGAAGAGAGCACCGGGAGTCTTGTGGAAAACATGGGGACAACATGTGGACAAAAGGTGGGGTGCCGGTGGACCAACGGTGCGCAGCGAAAAATCACCCCGGAACACCCCAAAATACCGCTGGAAATGATTCCTTTCTGTGGTAAGATACCATCTTGTGTCATTACCGAAACGAACAGACCCGATGTGGATACTTTGTGGATAAAATGAGGTCGTCATGAGCGAATGGCAGGATAACCGCGTTTTCTGGGATGAGGCGCTGAAGGAGATTCAGCAACAGATTTCCGAGCAGGAGTTCGTGATGTGGTTCCAGCAGATCCACTACAGCGACTCTGACGAACAGACCCTCACCCTGAGCGTACCCTCTTCATTTTACCGCGATCAGGTAAAACAGCGTTATCTGAACCTGATGGAGACCACTCTTGAAAACCTCACCGGGCGCTCCCTGCAGGTGGACTTTCAGATCCGGAAAGCAGAGATAACCCCTTCTCCCCCCCTTCAGGCAACGGGAACCCGTCCTACCGACAAAAAGCGGGCAAATGCGCCGTCAGAGCGGGCCCCGCAAAGCACCGCCCCGGGACTCAATCAGGACTACACCTTTGAGAGCTTTGTTGTTGGTGACAACAACCGCTTCGCCGCCAACGCAGCGATGGCAATTGCCCGGAACCCCGGAACAACCTACAACCCCTGCCTGATCTACGGTGGAGTCGGCCTGGGCAAAACGCACCTTCTGCACTCGATTGGCAATACCGTCTGGCATACCCACGATCAGAGCAAGATCGTCTACGTCACTGCCGAAGACTTCACCAACGAGTTCATCCGCAGCATCCAGGAAAACCGAACCCACCTGTTCAAGACGAAATACCGCAACGCCGACGTCCTGCTGATCGACGACATTCACTTTCTGCAGAAGAAGCACGAGACCCAGGAAGAGCTGTTTCATACGTTCAACGCTCTTTTCGACGCGCGCAAACAGATGATCTTCACCTCGGACCGCCCGGTCAGTGAGATCAAGGACATCACCGAGCGCCTCCAGAACCGCTTCACCAGGGGCCTCACGGTAGATCTCCAGCCGCCGCAGATGGAAACGGCCATGGCAATTCTGAAAAACAAGACGGTCAAACGGGGGGTTACCGTGGCCGACGAGGTGATCACCCTGATCTGTCAGAAAATCACCACCAACGTCCGGGACCTGGAGGCTGCGCTCACCAAGATCATCGCCTACGCCGAGCTGGTGAACAAAGAGGTGACCCTGGAGGTGGCGCAGCAGCAGCTGAAGGATTTCTTCTCCAGTCCGCTGCAAAACAACATCACCGTCGATATCATCCAGCGGGTGGTGGCGGATTATTTCAACCTCTCCCCCAGTGAGCTGAAAGGCAAGAAGCGAACCCGGCAGGTCGCCTTTCCCCGGCAAATGGCGATGTACATCTCCCGGGAGGTGACCGAAGCGTCCATGACCGACGTGGGCCTTGAGTTCGGCGGGCGGGACCACACCACAGTGATGCACGCCTGCCAGCGCATCAGCAGCCGCATGCGCACCGACCCTACCATCGACGACATCATTCAGACGCTGATCAGGCGTATTAAAGAAGAAAGCAGCCGTGCGTAATCGGGGTATAAACCCGGGACTGCCGGGGGACAACCCGATTCGTTGTGGACAACTGTATAATTTCGGGAAAAGCTCGGTGGGGTTATCCCCGTACGATAGTGTGCTGCAGCAGAGAGTTACCGGGGTTA
>SKHA01000281.1 GCA_007117185.1 Spirochaeta sp.
CTTCCGGGAAGGGCAGCGCCTGGGTGACGGTGGCGACGCGGATCTCAGTCTGTTGAAACGCCTCAAAACTCATCGGGCGATTCAGCCTGCAGGGTGTACCAGTTCGGCGATTCGTCGGCCCATCTCTTCGGTGCCGATCACCCCATCCTTCGGTCCGGCGATGTCGCCGGTGCGGAATCCCTGGTCAAGCACCTGCGAGACGGCGCTGAAGATCGCGTCGTAGCCCTCGTTCATCCCGAAGCTGTACTTGAGCAGCATCGCCAGGGAGAGGATCTGGGCGATGGGGTTGGCCACCCCCTTCCCGGCGATGTCCGGGGCACTTCCCCCTGAAGGCTCGTAAAGGCCGAAGCTGCCCTCGGCCAGGCTGGCGCTGGGGAGCATCCCCAAGGAACCGGTGAGCATCGCCGCCTCGTCGGAGAGGATGTCGCCGAACATGTTTCCCGCAAGGATGACGTCGAACTGTCGGGGATTTCGCACCAGCTGCATCGCCGCGTTGTCCACGTACATGTGGGTCAGCTCCACCTCGGGGTACTCCCGGCCGATCTCCGTCACCACGTCGCGCCAGAGGACCATCGAGGTGAGGACGTTTGCCTTGTCGATAGAGGTAACCCGGCCGCCGCGAAGTTTTGCCGCTTCGAAGGCTACCCGGGCGATCCGTTCAATCTCATGGCGATGGTAGACCAGGGTGTCAAAGCCACGCTCTTGCGCGCCGGTTCCCTCACGCCCCTTGGGCGAACCGAAGTAGATCCCGCCGGTCAGTTCCCGAACCACCAGGACGTCCAGACCGCCTTTCAGGAGTTCCGGCTTCAGGGGCGAGGCGTCAACCAGCTGGGGAAAGACGATGGCCGGACGCAGGTTGGCGAAGAGGCCGAAGATTTTGCGCAGCGGCAGCAGGGCGCCCCGCTCGGGTTGTTCCTGCGGGGGCAGGTTCTCCCACTTGGGGCCACCTACCGACCCAAAAAGTACCGCATCGCTGCTCCGGCAGAGCGCTACCGTCCCGTCCGGCAGCGCCGTCCCGTGGTTGTCTATGGCGATCCCGCCGACGTCAGCCGCCGCGGTCTCCACATCCAGCCCAAACCGTTTCTGAACTGCCTTCAGAACCCGAAGGGCCTGCTCCATCACCTCGGGACCGATCCCGTCACCCGCCAGAACAGCGATCTTCTTACTCATGGCCGCATCCTACCGCTCCATCCATGTGGTGGCAAGTCCGGATGCAACCAGCCTTCGGCCTCCTGGTCACAGCCTACTGCGGTGGCTGCCACTCCCCGCTGCGGGGCTCCCCGCGGATACTGGGGATCTCGAACCGCATCCCCGGTTGGATCAGATGGGGGTTATCCGGGTCCTGCAGGATATGGCGATTTGCTTCGTACAGCCGTGGCCACTCGGTGCGGTCACCGTAGACGAAGTCGTAGCCGGCGATCTTGTTGAAGGTATCCCGGTCCTCCGGGATTCGGCGCACAACGTAGTACCGGGGCAGTGGTGGCTGGACTTGCACCGGCGCTCGCGGTGTCTCGTCCCGGGGCGGCAGGGGCGGCGTCACCATCTGCGGTGCCGGTTCCCGGGCAACCCGTACCGGCTGCAGTGGCGAGATGGTATCCCGGACCAGCCGGAACCCGACAAACGCATCTTCAAAGCGCCGGGCGCTGTAGTCCGCTTCAGCTTCTTCCATCGTCTCGGTTACCAGGGCAAACGCCTCGGGGTAATGGGTGGCGGCGTCGATTCGGTTTGCGTAGACCATCTGCTCACGAGCGCGGTTCCGCATGCTGTTGGCACGGAAGCCCCAGACCTGCTCTTCTGCCCAGACGATCGCCTGCGCTCCTTCCCGCTCCGACTCTTCCACCAGCTCGACAGCCCGGTCATACTCGCCGTCTTCAATCGCCTGTTGCGCCTGAACGCGCAACTCCTGCGCCCGCCGTGCGTGGGGGTTGTCCTGCAGCAGATTTTGCGCGGATAAAGCGGACAGACCGGCAAAAAGGATCAAGGCACCGAGCACCAGAACGCGTCGCATCATCGTATTACTGCGCATCGTCAGCCTCCAACTCTCCCTGGAGTTCCTCAATTCGACGCTGCCGCTCATCCAGTGTTGAATCCAGGTCGCTCAGCGAACGCAAGGCCCGTTGGCGCTGCGCCCGGGCGAGACGATGTGCCTCGGCGAACCCGTCCCGGGATGCCTGGAACGCTTCAAACGCTTCTTCGTACTCTTCTTCCTCAAGTAGTGCCTCGGCACGATCCCGGTCTTCCTCGGCCTTCTCGAACAACTCCCGCTGGGCTACGTCGGCTCGAACTGAAACCGCTTCCTCGCGATTATTCTGAACTTCGCCCCGATACCGACCGGATCTGCGGGACGAACCCTCGCGAATCACCAGCCGATAGCCATCTGCGGCGGCCAGATACAACTCCCTCGCTTGCTGCGGCTCGGGCTCGTACAGCTCCTCTGCCTGGGCGAAGGCGGTCTCGGCAGCTCCGAACTCCTGGGGCATCTCGGTTCCGAATCCGGAACGCTCCGCAACTGTCCGAAGCACTACCGCAGCGTTACGCTCCGACTCCGGGGCAGGCTCGGAAACGGGCTCCGGCTCGGGTGCGCTGGCACAACCGGCCAGGAACACAACGAGAGCCACAAGGCCAATTGAAATAGTTTTTCTCACCTCTGTTCTCCTCACGTCACTAACAAACACTGATAGAGAAAGTAACATAAATCTTTCCAAAGGTCGAATGGAGCGCCTTCAGTACGGTGCAGACAGAGACCCCCTCTCGGCAGTATTATTCGGACCATGCGCGCTGTATGTACTGTTGTGGGTAAAGACAAGCCTGGGATCATCGCTGCGGTAAGCACCGCCCTGGCGGAACGCTCGGTGAATATTCTGGATATCAGTCAGACGATCATGCAGGGATTC
The DNA here is from genome assembly GCA_007117185.1 of Spirochaeta sp. Classification (GTDB taxonomy): domain Bacteria; phylum Spirochaetota; class Spirochaetia; order DSM-27196; family Alkalispirochaetaceae; genus Alkalispirochaeta. Next base: position 2,895 of record SKHA01000281.1, read on the forward strand.
TTCACCATGATCACGCTGGTTGATCTGGGGGGAATGTCCATCAGCCTGGAGACGTTGCGGCAGGACCTGGACTCGCTGGGCGAACGGGTAGAGGTGACGATCACCCTCCAGCATGAAGATGTCTTCACCGCGATGCATCGGGTCTGAGAAGCGCAGATTATGCTTTTTTCCCCTCTTGAGATCGAACAGACCCTGCGCATGTTTGCGGAACAGAATCTGGATGTCCGCACGATCACCCTGGGAATCAACCTGCTGGACTGCATCGATTCCGACGCCCGCAAGGCAGCGGGACGGGTCTACGAGAAGATCACCCGGGTTGCTGCCAACCTGGTACGAACCCGGGATCGAATACAGGCCGAGCTCGGCGTACCCATCATCAACAAGCGAATCTCCGTCACCCCCGTGGCGATGCTCGTCGGGGCGAGTCAGAACGGGCAAAGCAGGGAGTCCTCCTCGGTCCCGCTGATCTTTGCCGAAGCGCTGGACCGGGCTGCCCGGGAGACCGGGGTGGATTTCCTGGGAGGGTTCTCCGCGCTGGTCCACCACGGGATCACCCCGGCTGAGGAGAGCACCATCCGGGCGCTGCCCACCGTCCTGGCTACCACCGAGTTTGTCTGCGGCAGCCTGAACGTGGCGTCCTCCCGGGTGGGGATCAATATGGACGCGGTAAACATGGCCGCGGCGGCGATCCGGGAAACCGCCGACCGGACCCGCGACCGCGGCGGTTTCGGCTGCAGCCGGCTGGTCATCTTTGCCAACGCCCCGGAAGACAACCCCTTCATGGCCGGTGCGTTTCACGGCCCGGGCAACCCCGATACGGTGGTCCACGTGGGAGTCAGCGGCCCCGGGGTGGTTCAGTCGGCGATTCGCCGCATGCCCGACGCCCCGCTGGAACAGCTGGCCGAGGAAATCAAGAAGACCTCTTTTCAGATAACCCGGCTCGGACAGCTTGTCCTGGACAAAGCGTCGGCGCTGCTGGGGGTGGTTCCCGGGATCGTGGACCTCTCCCTCGCCCCGACCCCCGCAGTGGGGGACAGCGTGGCGCGCATCCTTGAGGAGATGGGGCTGGAGAGCATCGGCGTACCCGGGTCTACCGCCGCCCTTGCCCTGCTGAACAACGCGGTGAAGAAGGGCGGGCTCATGGCCAGCTCCCGGGTGGGAGGGCTCTCGGGAAGCTTCCTCCCGGTCAGCGAGGACGAGGGGATGGCCGCCGCGGTGGAGCGGGGCGATCTCACCCTGGAGAAACTGGAGGCGATGACGGCGATCTGCTCGGTAGGGTTGGACATGATCGCCCTCCCCGGAGATACCCCGGTGGACACCCTGGCGGGAATCATCGCCGACGAGATGGCCATCGGTGTGATGAACCACAAGACCACGGCGGTGCGGGTGATCCCCGTCCCCGGCAAGAACGCCGGCGAGTGGGTCGAGTTCGGCGGCCTCCTCGGTCGCGCTCCGATCATGCCGGTGCACCGCGGTTCCTGCAGTGCCTTCGTCCGTCGCGGCGGGATCATCCCCGCACCGGTCACCAGCTTCCGGAATTAGGAGAGACGATGGCCGCAACCACAACACGATACTACCGACACGTTTTGATCGACCTGGACAACACCCTGCTGGACTTCGCTGTCTGCGAAGCGCAGATCCTCACCGCCATGGCTCACGAATACGGCTTCAGCCCGCGAACCAGGGAGGGACAGGCGTTGGTGGTCCCCTACCGCCAGATCAACAGCGAGCTCTGGCAGCAGCTGGAACGGGGGGAGATCTCCGGCCCGGAGCTGCGGATCCAGCGCTTCCGTCGCCTTCTGACCCATCTGGAGCCCGGGGCGGCGGGGCCGCTGCCGAAGCCGGAGATGCTCAACCAGCAGTTCATCCAGCGGCTGAGTCGCTGCGGTGAACTGGTTCCCACTGCTGCTGCGGTGGTCCAGAAGATCGCTCCGGTGGTGATCATTACCAACGGTTTCCCGGAGGTGCAGTATCCCCGGCTGGAGCGGTGCGGGCTGAAACCCCACATCGCCGCTACCTTTATCTCCGGCGAGATCGGTTTCTCCAAACCGGATCCGCGCTTCTTCAACGCCGTCCTTGCAGCGCTGGGTAACCCCGACCCGAACGAGTGTCTGGTGGTGGGCGACAGCCTCACCTCGGATATCGCCGGGGGCAACGCCATGGGAATGGATACCGTCTGGTTTGACCGCAGCGCCACCCTGGGAGAAGCGGCAACCGCCGGAGCGGACCGGATCACCCCGACCCGGCGGATCACCCGCCTCTCCGATCTTCCCGCGCTGGTTGACAAGGGGTTGCATTCCGCCGATATCTAGTACCAGAGAGGTTTGCGATAGCGTTATGATCACAAACAGATGGATTTCATTGACCCTGGCACTGCTGGTTTTCAGCGTTTCTTCCGTCCAGGCCCAGATGGTCCCGCCCCTGATCGATGGTCAGACGGAGATTTCTGACGCGCTGGAGGAAACCGTCCGGGACCTTGTGGAGCGATACGAGAGTATCCGCGCCCTCCTGCGAGAGCAGATACGGATCAACGAAACGCTTTTCTCCCGGGAAGAGATCGATAACGCCGTGGCGGGGCTGGAAGAGGAACTCTCTCTGGCGCGGGAACGCATCAGCACCCTTGAAGACGAGCTGGTCCGGGCCGACGAAGAGCGCCGACAGGCGCTGGAGGACACGGCGCTGGCTCAACAGGAACGGGCGCAGATCCAGGCGGAGCTGGACCGGGAAGTCGCGGTGTACCAGGGGGTGATCGAGAACCTCGAAGTTGAACGGATTCTGCAGGTAGGACCGACCTTCTCCCCTCAGGGAGAGGTGGGGCTGGTGGGGTTGATCAACCTGCCCGGTACCAACCTGAGCCTCCTGGCCGGTGGAAACTATCGCCTGCGGGAGCAGGACTTCCGGACCACCTTCGGGGCGACTCTCTCGTTCTTCCCGCAGCGTAATCTGGTGGAGAGCTGGCAGCGCCGCCGCGCCGAATAGCAGATAATCCGGCGGAACGGCCCCGCCGCCCCGCGGCGCAACCATTTTCAAGCTCCCGCGACCCGTGTTACACTCAGCGGTATGAATAACAAGGCTATCGAGGCAGTCGCACTGTCGGTGCGAACCCTCACTATCGACGCGGTGCAGGCGGCAAACTCCGGCCATCCCGGGATGCCCATGGGAATGGCGGAGCTCGGTGCGCTCCTGTATGGTGAGATTCTGCGGCACAATCCGGCAGACCCGGGCTGGGCAGATCGCGACCGGTTTATCCTTTCGGCCGGCCACGGTTCCATGTTTCTCTATTCCCTGCTGCACCTCAGTGGGTACGACGTCCCCCTTGAGGAACTCAAGAAGTTTCGCCAGGTTGGCAGCCGCACCCCGGGGCACCCGGAATACGGGTGGACTCCCGGGGTAGAGACCACCACAGGCCCCCTTGGTCAGGGCCTGTCCAACGCGGTAGGTTTCGCCATCGCCGAGCGCATGCTGGCTTCCCGCTTCAACACCAGCGACCACACAGTGGTGGACCATCGGACCTGGGTGATCGCCGGTGACGGCTGTCTGATGGAAGGGATCACCAGTGAGGCAAGTTCTCTGGCCGGACATCTGGGGCTGGGCCGGCTGGTGGTCTTTTACGACTCCAACCACATCTCTATCGAAGGTTCAACGGAACTGGCGTTCACCGAGGACGTGGCGGCCCGCTATCGCGCCTACGGGTGGCAGGTTATCAGCGCCAGCGCCTACGACGCCGACGCGATGCGCGCTGCCGTTTCCGAAGCGGTGGCTGACCAGAAGCGGCCCACCCTGGTAATCCTGGATTCAGTGATCGGCAAGGGGTCTCCCAACAAAGCAGGCAGCCACGACGTCCACGGCGCCGCCCTGGGTGACGACGAGGTGGCGGCCACCAAGAAAGAGATCGGGGTGGACCCCAAAGAGATGTTCTACATTGACCCCGCGGCGACAGAGTTCTTCGCTGCCCGCCGGCAGGAGCTCGCCTCCGCCCAGGCGCAGTGGCAGAAGACCTTCGACGCCTGGGGTGCGGCCAACCCGGGCCTCCTGGCGCAGTGGCGCGAGGCGTTTGAGGGTGGCTACAAGGCAGTTCTCAAGGATATCGGTCTGCCCCAGTACAAAGTCGGCGACAAACTGGCCACGCGCCAGGCAAGCGGCAAGGCGCTGCAGGCGATAGCCTCGATGCTGCCCAACCTGGTCGGTGGTTCCGCTGACCTCGCTCCATCCAACAACACGGCGATGCCTGAGTACGGCGACTTCACCCGGGACAACCACAGCGGTCGCACCCTCCACTTCGGTGTTCGCGAGCTGGGTATGGCAGCGATCGGCAACGGCATGGCCCTGCACGGTGGGCTGCGACCCTTCGTGGCCACGTTCCTGGTGTTCAGCGACTACCTCCGTCCGGCGCTGCGCCTCTCCGCGCTGATGAAGACCCCCCTGGTTTATATTCTGACCCACGACTCGATCTTCCTGGGCGAAGACGGCCCCACCCATCAGCCCATTGAGCAGATCGCGGCGATGCGGGCGATACCGGGGCTGCGGGTGCTGCGACCCGCCGACGCTGAGGAAACCTCTCTGGCGTGGCTGATGGCGATGGAACACGACGGACCCACCGTCCTGGCTCTCACCCGTCAGGGGTTGCCGGTTATGGCGAAGGCCGATACGAACTGGCAGAAGACGATGCGCAAGGGCGCGTACCTGGTGCAGGAGAGCAGCAACGGGAAGGCCCCTGAGGTGGTTATCGTAGCTACCGGAAGCGAGGTCTCCATGGCGATCAAAGCGGCGGAGATCTCCGGACGGGCGGCGCGGATCGTCTCGATGCCCAGCCGGGAGCTCTTCCAGGCCCAGGATGCCACGTGGAAAGCAGAGCTGATTCCGGCGAACCTGCCGGTTGTAACGGTAGAAGCGGGGATCTCCCAGGGGTGGGAAGGCATCGCCGGCGACCGGGGGCGCATCTTCGCCATCGACCGCTTCGGTGAGAGCGGCCCCGGCGACGCCGTGGCGAAACACCTGGGCTTCACCGCCGAGGCGCTTGCTGACGTCCTGAAAAGCATCTAAGACACAGAGACCGGAGAAGGAGCTGCACATGCCCCGCTACGCCCTGGGATTCGACGTTGGAAGTTCTTCAATCAAGGCCAGCCTGGTGGATCTCGACCGGGGGCAGCGGGTGGCAACCGCCACCGCGCCCTCCACCGAAATGCCCATCAGTGCGCCGCAGCCGGACTGGGCCGAGCAGGACCCCCGGATGTGGTGGCGGTACATGGTGGAGAGCGCCTCCCTCCTGGGGCAGAAGTGGAACCTGAACGAGGTGGCGTCGGTGGGGATCTCCTACCAGATGCACGGCCTGGTTGCGGTGGGCGCGGACGGTGAGCCCCTTCGGGACGCGATCATATGGTGCGACAGCCGCGCCGTGCCCTACGGCGAGCGGGCCTACCGCGACCTCGGCGGCGACGCCGCGGTGCTCCCTCGGCTGCTGAACTCACCGGGCAACTTCACCGCCGCCAAACTGGCGTGGATCAAGGACAAGGAACCGCAGCTCTACCGGCAGATCCACAAGATCATGCTTCCCGGGGACTGGCTGGCCTACCGCATGACCGGTGAATTCTCCACCACCATGAGTGGTCTCTCCGAGGGGATCTTCTGGGATTTCTCCCGGGACGAGCCGGCGGGCTTTCTTCTGGACTACTTCGGATTTGACCCGGCGTTGCTCCCTTCGGCAGGGGAGAGCTTTGGCGAGCAGGGCAGGGTGACCCCTTCTGCATCGGCAGAGCTGGGAATCCCCGCGGGAACTCCGGTGGCCTACCGCGCCGGCGACCAGCCCAACAACGCCCTCTCCCTGAACGTCCTGGAGCCGGGGGAGGTCGCCGCCACGGCGGGAACCTCCGGGGTGGTATACGGCATCGTGGACCGTCCCGCCTGGGACCCTGCCAGTCGGGTGAACACCTTCCTTCACGTCAACCATCGCCATGACCGGCCCCGCCTGGGGGTGCTGCAGATCCTCAACGGGACGGGGATACTCAATCGCTGGATCAAGCAGAATACCCTCGGCGATTCAGTCTCGTATGAGCAGATGAACGACCTCGCCACCGGGGCCCCCATCGGCAGCGAGGGGCTGACCTTCCTGCCCTTCGGTAACGGCGCCGAACGTATCCTGAACAACGCCCACCTCGGGGCGTCCATGCAGGGGCTCAACTTCAACGTCCATACCCGGGCGCACATGGTGCGGGCCGCTCAGGAGGGGATCGTCTTCGCCCTGAACTTTGGTCTGGAGATCATGCGCGGTACCGGCATTTCCGTGGAGAAGGTTCGCGCGGGCCATGCCAACATGTTCCTGAGCCCCCTCTTTCGCAGCGCCTTTGCTACCGTTACCGGGGCAACGGTGGAGCTGTATAACACCGACGGGAGTGAGGGCGCCGCCCGTGGCGGCGCCTTTGGGGCCGGCCTGTTTGGTTCACTGGCAGAGGCGTTCAGCGGACTTGAGCTGCGGGAGACGGTAGAGCCGGATCCGGCGCTGGCCGAGCAGTACGCCCAGGCCTACCGCCAGTGGGAGGGCGCCCTGCAGCGCTCACTACCCCGGCAGTAATCACCTGTCGCCGGTGGCTTCCAGCGCCATGATCTTGTTGACCCGGTTGGCGTGACGCCCGCCCTCGGCGGTGCTGTCCAGGAACGCGTCCAGCATCGCTTCCACCGGTTCGTGGTACTCGATGCGGCCGCCGAACGCCAGGACGTTGGCGTTGTTGTGCTCCCGGGCCATCCGGGCGGCGAAAATATTCTGCGGGACGGCGCAGCGGATACCCTGGATCTTGTTGGCCGCCATGGAGATACCCAGACCGGTGCCGCAACAGAGAACGGCAAACTCAAAGCTGTTACCGTCGGCGTCCGCTGCGAGCAGTTCACCGCAGACGGCAGCAGCAATATCCGGGTAGTCCACCGAATCCCCGCTGTCCACCCCGCGATTGGCCACTTCGATTCCCCGGGACTCCAGATGCTTGACGATGCGGAACTTCAGGTCTACCGCGCCGTGGTCATTGCCGATAATCACTCGCTTCATAAAAACATTCTATACCCCGTGGCGATGGCCTGCAAAGGAGGTTTCCGGTATAATGCCCCCATGAGCATACCATTCAGTGATCCCATTCTGATTTTTGCCTCAGTTATGCTGCTGATCCTTGTTGCGCCCCTGCTGGCGCGGCGATTGAAGCTGCCGGAGATCGTGGGGTTGATCATCGCCGGGATGGTCTTCGGCCCCCACGGTCTGGGGCTGATCGAGCGGGACGCCACGATCCGTCTGCTCGGTGAGGTGGGGCTGTTGTGGATCATGTTTCTGGCGGGGCTTGAGATAGACCTGCACCAGGTGAGGCGCAACAGGACCCACAGCCTGGTCTTTGGTATGATCACCTTTCTGATTCCCCTCCTGGTGGGGACGGGGCTGGCAATCTGGATCATGGCGGCGGCACTGCCCACTGCGGTTCTGCTCTCCAGCATGTACTCCTCCCATACCCTGCTGACCTTTCCCCTGGCAGCGCGGCTGGGCCTCACTCGCAGCCGGGTGGTGACCACCACCATCGGCGGTACCATCATCACCGATACACTGGCCCTGCTGGTACTGGCGGTGATCGCGTCGTCCGTAGAAGGGGACGCTTCCCTTGGATTCTGGGTCCGCCTGGGGGGCTTCATGACCCTTTACGTCGTGGCAGTGCTGGTGATCGTTCCACGACTGGGACGCTGGTTTCTGCGCAACGTCGCCACCGACGATACGGTAGCGTTTGTCTTCGTCCTGGCGGTCACCTTCATGACGGCGTATCTGGCCCACGTGGCGGGGCTGGAGCCGATCATCGGGGCGTTCCTTGCAGGATTGACCCTGAACTCTCTCATTCCTGAACGCAGTGGGTTGATGGCCCGGCTGCACTTCACCGGCAACGCGCTGTTTATCCCCTTCTTCCTGATCTCGGTGGGTATGCTGGTCAACCTGCGACTCCTCGGGCAGGACGCGGAACCGTGGATCGTCGTAGCTGTCATGACCGGTACCGCCCTGGTGACCAAATGGCTGGCGGCGGAGATCTCCGGGCGACTGCTTCGCTACAAGAAGGAAGAGCGGGGGTTGATGTACGGCCTCAGTGTGAACCAGGCGGCGGCAACGCTGGCGGCGGCGCTGGTGGGGTACGATATCGGACTGTTCAACGACGCGATCATTACCGGGACGATCGTGATGATCGGGATCACCTGCTTTGTCGGTCCGCTGGTGACGGAGCGGTCCGGCCGCAAGCTGGCGGAACTGCGGGAGTCGACGTTTTCTGACGAGCACAGGCCGCCGGCACGGATCCTCTTTACGGTGGACCGGAAGGAGTCGGCGATGCAGCTGCTTGAGCTGGCCCTCTTTCTCCGTGAGGAGGACTCTCACGAACCGGTGTATCCGGTGCACGTGGTCCCTGACGGTCCGGATGCCGAGCAGCACGTGGCTCGTGGAGAGGACCTTCTGGCGCATATGGTGGTCCGGGCGCTGGCGGCTGATGTCCCGGTGAACCCTCAGACGATGCTGGACGTGAACGTCAGTTCCGGTTTTATCCGGGCGATCCGGGAAAATCGGATCTCCACGGTGGTGATGGACTGGGATGGAATCAGGCGCAGTCGCTCCCACATCCTCGGCAGGATTCTGGACCTTGTGGTCACCGGGACGACCCGGCAGGTCCTGGTTAATCGCTTCATTCACCCTCTTGGTACCGCCCGGCGTCTGTTGCTTCTGGTGCCGCCGGCGTTTGAGCGGGAGGTTGGGTTTACCGAGGCTATTGGCACGGTGAAGCGTCTGGCCGCGCAGTGCGGGGTTTCGCTGACCGTTCTGGTTGACGGGTTGTTTCCTGACACTGCCCGGAACCATCTGCAGCGAAGCACCCCATCGGTTCCCGTGACGGTGGAACGGTACCGACGGTGGCGAGAGGTGCTCAGCGGCCAGGGGGATGACCACGCTCCGTCCCAGGAGGACTGGCTGGTTCTTCTGTCGCCGCGGATGGGCAGTATCTCCTGGCAGCCCCGGACGGATCGTCTTCCCGCGCGATTGTCCGCGGCATTTCCCAGGGTGAATATGTCCGTGCTTTACGCTGCAGGAGACAGAATATCCGGAGCCAGTCAGAACGACCCTGAAGAAGCGCGCCTGCCGGACCACTCCGGCAGCAGGGTGTTTACCCCGGAGCGAACCCTCCTGGGTGGGTCATGGGATCAGATCGAGCCGCTCATTGGTGATGTCCTGGCTCTGATCTTCCCTGATTACCCGGATGGTCCGTCCGGGCGGCTCATGCGGCACCTTTTGACCATCGCCCGAGAGGAGCCGGTGGAGCTGGTTCCGGAGGTGGTTCTGCTTCACACCCGGGCTCCGGAGATCCAGTCGTGTCAGATACTGCTGGCCACCAGCCGACGCCCCCTTGCCTTTCCGAAGGTGGCCAACCCGGCGCGAGTCGTGATCTTCCTGCTGGACCCCATGGGGCAGGATCCATCGGAGCACCTGGCCGCGCTGGGGCGGATCGCCGGGACGATCCGGAATCGCGAGTTGGTAGAGAGAATGCTGGAAGCCAGAACGTTCGAAGATTTGTGAACCCAGCTGACCGGCTCCTCGGATCAGCTCAGGTCAACGCAGCTGGTCGGTCTGTGAGTGGTCGGTATGGAACAGCTCCCGGGGGGCTTCCGGCTGGCTCCCGCTCTCCCAGGGGACGCAGTTCATCCGCGACCACTGACCGTAGTACCAGCGCACCGACGTGCCCGCCTGATCGATGCCGTCGATGGGCCGCGCGTCAAACTGGAAGATGCCGCAGTTGGAAGCCCGCACCAGGGGCATCCATGGCGGGGGCGACTCCGGGTGGGCCCCAAAGCTTGATTTCAGAACCCACTGGAGCATGCCGCCGTGGGTCACCGCAACGATCGCCGGAGCCTCGCTGGAGTTGGCCCGCGCGACTATTGACTGCCAGCACGCCAGTGCCCGGGCAGCCAGGGAACTGGTGCGTTCCGCACCGGGCACTGCCTCCCAGCTGGCGACGACAAACTGCGCGTATTCTGCCGGGTATCTTTGTCGAATCTCCTCGAAGGAGAGTCCGGTGAAGATTCCCGTCTCCAGTTCCAGCAGCCCGTCAAGAACCTCTGGTTCCCCTGCGGTACCGGTGCCGTCGTTGGCTCCGGCGATGATGCGGGCAGTCTCTCTGGCCCGGGCCAGGGGGGAGGAGAACACCGCCGCGAGGGGTTCACCCAGCTTCCGAAACCAGTCAGCGGTAGCTGCCGCCTGCTGGCGACCTGCCTCGGTGAGAGGAGAGTCTCGGCGGCCCTGCATCGCCCCGCGGGTATTCCCCTCGCTCTCTCCGTGGCGCACAAAATAGATATGCACGGGCCGGTTCAGCCCGGCCATGATCTGGTGAAACGTGTTCAATGGTGTCCTGCCTCTCGCTGTCCGACGTCAGTAGTTCAGGATGATGTTTCCGGAGACGCTGTCGTCAGTGTATTTGATCATCAGGGTATTGGTCCGGGGCTCGAAGTGTCGCCCCTTGATATAGAGTTCGAAAGCGGGGTCGTTGCGCCATTGCAGGTTGAACAGGTTCATCGAAGCAAACGGCGGGATACCCTGCATGATCACAAAATGGGTGCGGTTGCGGGGATACTGGAGGGTGAAGTTGAACTGTTCCGGGGCAATACTTATCCGGGTAAAGTCGGCGATCGTCCAGATATAGGCGCCGGCCCCCAGCTGGTCATACAGTGAAATCATTCGCGGATACCAGGGGTTGCCGGCAATCAGGGGGTAGATGTCCTCCGGACCAAAACTGCTCTCCTGGCGCTGGATTCCCTGCTCGCCGAAGAAGATATATCGGGGTATGAACCCGCGACCATCTGCAAGCTGCAACGCCGAGAGAACAAGGTTGCGTCCCACCGTCAGGTAGAGTCGGTTACCGTCGCGTCGTCCCAACCGCTCCAGAACCACTCCTGCCCGCAACGAGTACAGCACATCGATCTCACCCTGGGCAGTCTCGATGAAGAAGCGCTCTTCAAACTGGCGGGTTGCCGGCAGGATCTGCTCCTGCACCAGCGCCTCGAAACGGCGGGTGGCCTCCCGGGAGGCGGCTGTGGGATGCATGTCCACAACGGATGCCGACGCCAGGGCGATAGCCAGAGTGGTGTCAACCTCACGGATATCCATATCCCGGATGAACTGCAGCAATGACTGGAAGAGCTGCTCGTTCCCCCGCAACGCGGCAAAGGCGACAATCTCTTCATCGTGGAAGATCGAGGTGTCCCCGGCGGCGATGCGCGAAGCCAGGGTGACCGCGCGTTGCTGGTCAGCTGCCACAGCGCGATCCCAGACAACCCGGGCATTGCCCAGGAACGCCACCGAGAGAGCTCCTACCTGCTGAGGATGCTGGTCCGCAGCGCGACGCATCTGGTTGAACGCGGTGGTGTACTGGTTGCGCCGCCATGCTTCAGCCAGATACGCGGTGAGTACCCGCTCTGAGAACCGTGGCGAGGCGTCACGCATTTCCCATGTTCCTGAACCGCCGTTGAACCGTGTGTTGGACCAGCCAAGGTAGCCGATCTGCACATACTGATCGATCGCTTCGGCGTAAAACGAATCACTGATCTGACGCTGATTTTCACCAAAGGCGGTGGCGATCACATCCACATCCCGCACCACGTGCTCGGCGTAGCGAA
>SKHA01000116.1 GCA_007117185.1 Spirochaeta sp.
AGTCTTCGGTTCATGCAAACACTCCTCGTATTGTGGGGCTAATCATCCCAGTCTTCATCCCAGTCTTCAGCCCAATCCTCATCCCAGGAGCCTGCATCAAGAAAGAACCGCTCCAGATTGTCCAGATACCACCGGGCCTGACGCTGTCGAATGGTATTGACCAGGCGGAGGTGCGGTGCCTGCTCCGGATCCACCTGCAGGGCAGCCTCCATGAGCAGTACAAACCCGTCCAGATCCTGTTCAGCGATTTTCACCGCCTCGCCAAGAGACACGTAGGGTGAGCTGTTTCGTCCCCGGGAAAGCCGAATCGCTTCCCGGTAATGAAATCGAGCCCGTTCACGACCGGCAACGGGATCATCCGGTTGGGCCGCGTGGTATGCGATGAAAAACTCATGGATCGCCCCGTCATCGTACTCGGGGTCAAGGGCGTACGCCCGTTCCATGATGGCCGCTCCCAGGTTGCGGGAGAGGTTCAGGCTCATGTCGAAAGGGTCAGCTGAAAGCGCTCCAAGCCAGCCCGCGGCGGCCCAATACAGCAGTGGGACATCATCATCTCCGGCGTCCCTCAGGGCTGCGGCGAACTCATCGCTGCGGGGGTCCTGGAGAAAGCGCGAGTCAGAGATGGCCAGGCCCTGCAACGCCATGTCACGGCCCCGGATGTAGAGGTTTTTTGCCCGCGCCAGGGTTGCTTCTTTCTGGAGATATTCAGAGGAGGGTAACATCGTTGCGGGAGTCTGAAGAAACGCGTTGGCATAGCTGACGTACCCCGATGCGGTAGCCAGCCAGAGATTGCGGTTGGCCGGGTCCTCTTCAAGGAGTGCCTCCTGCAGCTTCAGAACCAGAGGCAGTGCCTGTGCAATCAGCTCCGGATCGTTATCGCTGGTGAAAACGTTGGTCCCGCCTGATGCTCCAGCCAGGACGTTTCCCGCTCGTCGCACTACCAGTTGGTTGATCGAACACGACGGCAACATGCCCGCCAGAAGAAGGAATAGAGACAGAAGCAGAAGCTTTTTCCGATCTACCGAATCCATGATCTGTCTTTTCTACCTTTTTTTGGGGTGAACGACAACTCCCTGTGCCTGTGCCTGTGCCGCGTGCCGGGTTGAGGTGTCCCCCTGGTGAGGAGCTGTTTACACGCGACGGCGAAGCTGTTCCAGGGTGATCAGCTCACCCGGCAGGGTCGGGTCATCTCCTGCGGTCCGCAGAAAGAGCGGTAGCGTGTGGGTCCCGGGGGGGTGAGGTCCGTGGGGTGGCTGCCACGGCGGCGGTGGCTGGTGCCATGATCCGTCGGGGTACCGCATATGGCGGCGGTCCGAAGCGAACGTTTCCATGAATTCCATGGCTGGCACTACCCTGAAGAGAGGTCTGAGGGATAGGGGTATCCCAACGGGGAAGGTAGCATTGAGATACGTCATCGCCGGCAGGGTCAGGCCGAGGCGACAGTCCGGATCGACAATGGACGCCGGAGGGTGTGACTGCAGAAGAATTACGTGATAGTCCCACAGTACGGGAGCCCCTGGGGGGGCTGCCTTCTGGTGATTCAGAAGACAACACCGGTTCTGGTTGGTGATAAACAGCGCCGAGAGCATCTCCGGGTCTTCTCCCCGGTCCAACAGGTCCCGACAGAAGAAATACGCGTTCTCCTCGCAATAGTACGGCTGGTAGCGATATCCGCTGAGGTCCATCAGAGTAATATATCGACCGCTTTGACCTGCTGTGGTAGTCTCGCCGAGGATGACTGATCACAAGGATGCCCTGGACGACACCCGAAACGAACCGTCACTGGCCAATCTACTGGCAATTCTGGCTGCGCTGGCGATGTTTTTTTCGACCCTGGAGTACCTCATTCCCAAGCCTGTTCCATTCTTTCGTGTGGGCCTGGCAAACATTCCGTTGCTGGTGACGCTACGGTTCTTTCGGGTGCGCCACGTCCTGGCGTTGGCTCTCATCAAGGTTATTGGCCAGGGGCTGATTCACGGGACACTGGCGAGTTACGTGTTCCTCTTCTCCCTTGTGGGGACACTGGCCAGTGCGTTGGTGATGATTATCCTCTTTCGGACAGGTGGTCGACGCATTTCTCTGGTGGGAGTAAGCGCCGGTGGCGCAATCGCCAGTAACGTCATTCAGGTAGCGTTGTCGGTTCATTTCATCTTCGGACCGGCATCGTGGGTGATCGCTCCGCCGTTTCTCATCGCCGGACTGGGCGCCGGTATCTTCGTCGGGCTGGTTGCCGAACGTGTTGCGGCTGGTTCCCGGTGGGTAGACCGTCTGGAGTCGGACTATCGATGTCTGCGGGAAGCGGGAAGACCAGGATGAGTCTACGGAACCAGAATCCCTGGATGCTGCGGAACATTGCTGCGGGAACTCTTTTTCGTGCCGGTATGGCAATCCTTCCGGCTTTTTTGCTGCAGGGCGGGCTGCTGCTGCGGTTCCTGCAGGTTGTTCTCTTTGGCGCCCTTGCCGTTGTGGCTGGAAAACGGCTGCAATGGCTCTACTTTTCGACGATCATTCTGACGATTACGGTTTTTCACCTGCTGGTTCCCTCCGGTGCGGTACTGTTCACACTGGGAACGTTCCGGGTAACCCTTGGAGCTCTTCAAACCGGGCTCTACAAGGCGCTTACCATAACCGGAATGGTCTTCATATCGCTGGTGGCAGTCCGCGCTGACCTGCGCCTCCCTGGACGTCTCGGTTCTCTGGCGGGAAAAACGTTCTGGTCGTTCGAACAGATTATGGAGCACCGCCGGGAGATTGACCCCCGACACCTGCTGCGAACTGGAGATGAGCTGGTGCTGCGTCTCTACGATGACCTTCGGAACATGGACAGCGACCGGGACGATGTCCAGGCGCACAAGGGGACCGCCCGGCGAAGTTCTCCAGCGGGAAGCGGGTTGGTCTGGACGGTGGTGATGGTGCAGTGGCTCCTGGTCATTCTTCCACTGTAAGGAAAAATACGCTACCATCGAACCATGAGTGAGATTCTTTTCAGCGGTGTGCAACAGCTTGGTGTTGGTATTCCCGATACCGATCTGGCGTTTCAGTGGTTTCGCCAGACCTTCGGTGCGGATGTGCCGGTATTCCGGGAGGCAGCGGAAGCTCCGTTTATGACTCCCTACACCGGTGGGGAGGTTCATGCTCGGGACGCCATGCTGGCGGTGAATCTTGCCGGGGGCGGCGGTTTCGAGATCTGGCAGTATACCAGCCGCACCCCGGTGGCCCCGGAACGGCCGGTGATTATTGGCGACTACGGGATTCTGGCCGGCAGGATCAAGGCGCGGGGGGTACACCAGGCGTATCAGCGGCTTCAGGCCCAGGGCGTCAATGTGGCCGGCGGGGTGACCGAAGATCCCGCAGGGACCCAGCGCTTCTCCCTTCAGGATCCCTGGGGCAACTGGTACCAGGTGGTGGAGGGAGCGGAGTGGTTCTCCCGACCCTCCCGGCAGACCGGTGGCGTGGAAGGGGCGATCATCGGCGTCTCCGACATGGCCACAGCCCTGGATTTCTACGCCACCGTTCTGGGTTACGATACCAAGCTCTACGACGAAAACGGAATTTTTGAAGATCTGGCTCAAATCCCCGGTGGGGACGTTCCGTTGCGCCGGATTCTTCTGACCCGCTCTGCCGGGCAGCAGGGGGCGTTCAGCATCCTCTTTGGAGCAACCAGGATTGAGCTTGTGGAAGTTCCGGGCACCCCGGGGAAGCGGATCTTCCAGGACCGCTATTGGGGTGACCTGGGGTTCATCCACCTTTGCTTCGATATCGTCGGCATGGATATGCTCAAGACCCGCTGTGAGGCAGCCGGTCATCCCTTCACCGTTGACAGCGGATCAAGCTTTGACATGGGCGAAGCTGGTGGGCGCTTCGCTTACGTGGAAGACCCCGACGGCACCCTGATAGAGTTCGTAGAGACCCACAAGCTGCCGATCATGAAAAAAATGAACTGGTACCTGGATCTGAGAAAGCGCGGAATGGAACGGCCCCTTCCGCGCTGGATGATTCAGGCGATGGGACTGGGGCGCGTCAAGGGGTGATCCCGTAGACCTTGCGGATCTTCTGCTCCTCCTCGGCGGTCATGGACAGGCGCAGCCCCAGGTTATCCCGCATTCCCTTGAACACCTCAAGAGTGGTGGCTACATCCTCGTCCCGGTGCATCGCCGTGGGAATCATGCGGAACATCAGCAGTCCCAGGGGGATCACCGGGTACGCGATGGCGGTGACAAACACCCCCTGACTGCGCAGGAACCCCGCTGTCTTGGCCCCGACCGCTTCCATCGATTCCTCCCCCAGGGGGACGAAGACCGAGCAAATCGGCGACTCCCCGGGGCCGATATGAAACCCCAGATCTCTGAGTCCGTCTTTCAGACTGTTGCTGATCCGCCACATCTGCGCCCGGCGATCGTCGCCGCTGCGAACCAGCTCCAACGTCTTGCGCAGCGTCTCCACGTATATCATGGGCAGGCTCTTGGCGAAGACCTGTGTACGGGCGTTGTAGGTGATCCACTCGATTACCTCCTTTGTGGAGGCTGAGAACCCCCCGATGGAGGCGAAACTCTTGGCGAACGTTCCAAAGTAGATGTCTACCTCGTCCTGAACTCCGAAATGGTCGGCGGTACCGCGGCCCATCGCACCCATGGTACCCCAGCCGTGGGCGTCGTCGATGTACAGGCGGGCGTCGTACTGCCGTGCCAGGGCGGTGATCTCCTTGAGCTTTGCCAGGTCGCCGGTCATCCCGTAGACCCCTTCGGTCATAATCAGGACGCCCCCCTTGCGGTCGCGGTTGGTTCGCTTGAGCACCTGCTCGAGGTTGTCCATGTTGTTATGTTTGAATACCCGCAATTGGGTGCCGTTCATCGCCTGCGCCAGAAACGCGCCGTCCACGATACACGCGTGGGAAAGCTTGTCCATCACCATCACATCGTCTTTGCCCAGAAGTGACTGGATCGTTCCCTGGACGCCCATGTAGCCGTAGTTGAAGAGGAACGCCGCTTCCTTGCTGGTGAACTCCGCCAGCTCGCGCTCGAAGGACTGATGGTAGGGCGAGTTGCCGCTCATCATCCGCGAGCCCATGGGTGAACTCACCCCGAACTGATCCAGGGCGCTGTGGGCGGTGGCGATAACATCCGGGTGATTGGCCAGCCCCAGATAGTTATTGATTGACCACATGATGTGCTCCCGCCCCTTGAACTCCATCGTCCGGTTGGGATTGGGAGGCAGGGTGGGGCGGGTGAAGTCGTCGTCACCAATTATTCTCATCTTTCCGAAGTAGCCGCCGTCGGTACTGCATTTGGCGAAAACATCGGTCATTCCGGCGGCCTTCTCGGCACTTTCCTGTTCGGCACTTTGATCCAACAGCATTGCTATTCTCCTCTGATCGTCTGGATTCGCCGCACTGCGGTGGCGATCGCTTCGGGGTGGAAGAGTTCTCTTCCTGCCAGGATATCCGGGGTGACCGGGACAACCGCCAGCTCCTTGCGGATGCGATGGTAACCACCTCCGGTAATATTCAACAAGACGTAATCGTCACGATTGATGGTTCCCTGCTCCAGCGCGAGTTCCAGCCCCGCTACAGCCACCATCGCTGCGGGACTCAGGTCTACCCCTTCCAGGGCGAGAAACCGTTGCCCGGCGCTGATCGCCGCGTTGTTCGCTACTGCGTACATCTTGCCGTTTGTGGCGGTCAGCGCGTCAAACAGCCCGCCGGTCATGCTCCAGGGGGGGGCGCGGTTGGCCAGTACCTTCGCTACGATCTCGGCGGTCTGCTGTCGGGCTGTCTCGTGGTCCGGGATAAGAAGATCCCGGGAACGGGCGGCCCAGCTGTCTGCCAGAACCTGGAAGGGGGCGTTCTGGACCAGGTGCAACATGGTGACGGTTGACCCGTATCGTCCGTCTGCCAGGAGGCGCAGGTTGGCCTCCCACGCGGCGATCCCCCCGGTACCGCTGCCCACTGCCTGTATGTAGTGATCGGGAACTCGTCCCATTGCTTCAGCTCCGGCGAGATAGGTGGTGCCCATGCCGTCCCGACGGGCTACGTTTCGTGCACCCCCTTCAGGGCGGAACCCCGGGGATTCGGACAAGAGCGCCGCCAGCTCAATCGCGTCGGTATAGTCCATCCCGGCCCGCACGGCCACGACAACGGTGGTTCCGCCCCGAGGGGCTACCGTCCAGATCTCCGGCAGGTTCTGCTCGGGTACCACTACCACCAGGGGCAGGTGATTCTCCGTGGCGACCCGGAGGAACGCCCGGGCGGTGTTGCCTGCCGAAGCGACCACCAGCATCCTGTTGTGCGCTTCTTCGCCCAGGCGACCAAAAACAGCGTACGCTTCGTTTTCCTTGAACGTGCCGGTGGGAATCCGGGCACCACGCTCGGGCCACCACCCGCTGAAGGAAACGTAGAGATTTTTCATTGAGAGCGCATCAGCGAGGCCGCGACTCTTCCAGGAGACGGGCCCACCCGATCCGGCGAGGGGTCGTCGCAATGGGAGCCAGGACGCGAAACGATGCAGACCTTCTGCAAGCGGGTCAGGTTGAAACTGTACGGTGGGGTACTCTGTCCGCAACAGGGACCCATCACCAGCGTAACCGGGCGCGGTCAAGGGTTGATCAGGTGTCTCCGCTACCACCGCTCCGGTGGCCAGGCTTCGCAAGTGATACGGGGCGCCCTCCCGGGGATCCTGGTTGACCGATTCTGATGGTGCGTGCATCCCCGGCATTGTCACCCTTGCGGTGCCGCCCCTGTCAAGTGCTGCACCACCTGGCAATACGTACCGACACGGGACTATTCGTTCAACGGCACCGTCGCAACGGCAAATAGCCAAAGTAAGGATAAAATAGAGAAAATATAAACGTGAATAATGGAGGCTGAACTTCACTTTTTCCTCTGCGCGGCATACCATGGTATGCGTGGCAGGAACCATGAAGAAAGATCGACGAACCTTGCTGATCAACTCCGGAATGGAGCTGTTCTCCCGCAGCGGCTTCAGGGACGTCTCCGTCGACGCGATCTCCCGGGGTTGCGGCCTCAGTGTCGGTTCGTTCTACAAACATTTCTCCAGCAAGGAAGAGTTCTACGACGTAATTCTCGGGGTGATGACCCACGAGGGAATCCGCAAGGCCCGGCGGGTCATGGACAGCCTCAGCTCACCGGTGAACAAGTTGCGGGTACTCTACCAGTTCATCATTCTCGGAGTCCGTCGCTATCCCGTTCTTCGGGGCGTCCTTACCGGGGACCCCAGGTATCTGTACCCCGGCATCGACGTCGCCGGGGGAGCGATAGGGTCGCTGCGATCTGCCGTGGAAGAGATGATCGCCGAGACGATCCGCGACGGATCACGACGGGGAATCTTCCGCCCCGGACTGTACGAGAACGTAAACGGGATGGTTCTGGCTCTTCTTGAACTGGTGATCTCAACGTCCGCCCACCCGGATATTGATGTTCTGACGCGGGACATTCTTGTGCTCCTGCAGCGGGGGCTGCGTCGGGCGATACGGATACCCCGCCGGGACGAGCTTCGCGATCGCAGAATCCTTCAGCGCGAGGAGTCCCTGGACCCCCTGAAGTGGCTTGAAACTTGACATCCTCCGGCAGGTGGATGTAGTGTCATTTATTACATTGTAGCATGGAGGAAGGTTATGCAGCTATTGTTGTTGATCGCCCTTCCTTTTGCCGGTTTAATTCTAGGTTGGACTATTCGCTGGCTTTACGCCAGGTTTCAGCTTTCCTCTGTGGAACAGAGGGCAGAGCGCCTGAAGAAAGACGCGGTCAAGGACGCGGATGCGCGCAGGAAAGAGCTGATACTAGAGACGAGAGATGCCCTTCAACGGGAGCGGAATGAACAGGAACGGGAACTTCGCGAGCGAAGGAATGAGCTTCAGCGCCTTGAGCGCCGGCTTCTTCAGAAGGAAGAGAACCTAGAACAAAAAGCGTCTGCTGTTGAACAGGAGCAGCAGGGGCTTGCAACCCGCGAGAGGGAGTTGGAAGACCGGGACTCGTCGCTGAAGGAGATGGAAATCCATTGGCGGAACGAGATGGAGAGAATCTCCGGTCTCACCCAGGAAGAAGCTCGACGGCTCATCGTTACCTCCCTGGAAGATGAGGTGCGTCACGAGTCTCTGGGGTTGATGCACAAGATCGAACAGGAAGCGGTGATGACTGCTGAGCGCACCGCCCGGGAGATTCTCGTCTCCACTGTTCAGCGTCTGGCCAGTGACGTCAATACGGAGGTAACCGTTTCATCGGTCAGCCTGCCCAACGATGAGATGAAGGGGCGCATTATCGGCCGGGAGGGTCGAAATATCCGGACCCTTGAAACTCTCACCGGTGTGGATATCATCATCGACGACACCCCCGAAGCGGTGGTGGTGTCCTGTTTCGATCCGGTACGCAAAGAGATCGCCAAGCGATCACTGGAGCGACTGGTGACGGACGGGCGCATTCATCCCACCCGCATAGAAGAGGTGGTCCAGAAGGTGACCGCCGACATGACCCAGACGATCTACGAAGAGGGTGAGAAGGTCCTGTACGAGCTGAGTATCCACCACATGAAACCTGAAGGGGTTCGGGGACTTGGTCGCCTGGCGTTCAGAACCAGCTACGGTCAGAACGTCCTGGCTCACAGCAAAGAGGTGGCAGTCCTGGCGGGAACTCTTGCTGCCGAGGTTGGCGCCGATGTGGAGATCGCCCGGCGGGCGGGTATCCTCCACGACATCGGCAAGGGCATCGAGACCGATGGTGACAGCAACCACGTTGAGCTGGGAGTCGAACTGGCCAAGCGCCTGGGTGAAGATCCTCGTATTATCAACTCCATCGCGGCTCATCACGGCGACGTCCCTCACAACTGTATCGAGTCGGTGATCGTCCAGGTGGCGGATGCGATCTCGGCGTCCCGTCCCGGTGCCCGAAGGGAGACGCTGGACAACTACATCAAGCGGCTGGAGAACCTTGAGAGTATCGCTGAAGGGTACGAGGGAGTTGAGCGCGCCTACGCGATTCAGGCGGGCCGGGAGCTCAGGATCATGGTCAACCACGAGAAGGTGAGCGATCAGCAGGCCCGTGAGGTGGCCAAACTGATTGCGCGCAAGATCGAGGACGAACTGCGATACCCCGGACGCATCAAGGTGACGATGATCAGAGAGACCCGGATCGTGGAGTACGCGCGGTAGCTCATGCGGATACTGATGCTCGGCGACATCATCGGTGACCCGGGTATCCGGGCGGTGGTGAGTGCCATGAAGACTCTGATTCGCTCACACCGCGCCGATATGGTGATTGCCAACGGAGAAAACAGCTTTGACGGCTACGGCATAAACGCTGAGATCTGCGGGAAACTGCTTGCCAGCGGAATCGACGTCATTACCACTGGAAACCACGTCTGGCGGGACGAGAAGGTAGGGGAGCTTCTAAAGGAGCAGCCCCGCCTTCTGCGTCCGGACAACTACCCTGGAGGAGCGCCTGGTAGCGGCGTCTTCGTTCACGAGAGCAAGAAAGGGCGCGTAGCGGTCATAAATCTCCAGGGCAGGGAACGGATGCCGACGATAGAGTGCCCCTTCCGCCGCTTTCGGGAGATCATGAAACGTCTTGGCGGCGGAATAGACCATGTTGTGGTAGATCTGCACGCCGAATCCACCAGCGAGAAGGAAGCGTTCTTCCACTTCGCTGATGGAGACGCCACAGTAGCCTTCGGCACTCACACCCATGTCCAGACCGCTGACGAGAAGATTCTTCCGGGCGGCACAGCGATGATCACTGACATCGGAGCGTGCCTGCCCGAACCGAGCGTTATCGGTTTCACCCCGGAGATAAGTATTCGCCGCGTCATTACCCAGCTGCCACTCAGAAATACCGTCGCCCCGGGCGCTGCGGCGATTCACGGTCTGGTTGTGGAGACGGAGACGGGGACTCGTGCTGCCAGGACGGTGGAGCGTTTTCGATTTCGCTCCCTGGTTTGAGTCACAGTCCTGATGGCTCCCCGGAAACGACTGCTGGATCTACTGGTTCTCGCTTTTCCCGAACACTCCCGAGACGAGTTGTATCGTCTGGTGATGTGCGGCGAGGTGGCCCGGCTCGACCCTTCCGGCCCGTCGGTTCAGCGCGATCCGCGTCAGCTGGTACCGGCAGACAGCCGCTTTACCATTCAGCGCCAGCGGTTTGTCTCCCGGGGTGGGGAGAAACTTTCCGCAGCTCTTGATGCCTGGCGGATCGATCCCTCGCACAGGGTGTGGCTGGACGCCGGAGCGAGTACCGGCGGCTTTACCGACTGCCTCCTGAAATACGGAGCTGCCGCCGTTCACGCGGTGGACGTCGGCTACAATCAGCTTGACTACCGGCTGCGCAGAAATACCCGGGTTATCGTCCGCGAACGGACCAACGTGCGTGATCTTTCCGCGTTGGAGCCCCCCGCTCAGGCGTGTGTCTGTGATCTGAGCTTTCGCAGTCTTCAGGGCGTCCTGCGGCACCTGCTGATGCTGACTACTGAGGGGTGGGGGATCGCCCTTCTGAAACCGCAGTTCGAGGCGGCCTCGGAGGTGCGCTGGGGCGAACACGATCATGTTGGCGCGCCGGAGTCTGCCGGCATTCTCTCGGGGCAGTACCGCATCGATGTTGTGGATCGTGCCATCACCCGGATCCAGGAGTCCGAAGGGGTGACGGTGCTGCGCCGGATGGAGTGCCCCCTGCCGGGGCGGCGGGGAAATCGGGAGGAGCTGCTTCTGGTGGGCCTCGCGGAGGGGCTGACCCCCGGTTAAGCTACGTGTCGGCTTAGCTGCGGAAATCGGCGGGCCGCAGAGGGCGCCCTACGTATATTCCGTCTCCGCCCAGATACTCCACAACCTGCCCATCGATCAAAATCTGGACGGCGTCCACCGAGGAAAACGCGGTAGCGGTGAGAACGACCTGCTGCAGCTGGGCAAGGTATCCTTCCAGCCCCATCGTGTTGTACCGGAACGCATCGTTGAAGTTCAGAAATGCCACTCCGTCCTGAACACGTGCCGAGAGCAACCGGGTTCCTCCGGGAACCAGACTGAGCAGCCCGCGGTTGTGATCCTCCGCGTCGGGGCCGGCAATGAGCGTTTCGATTGCACGGCTCAAGGGGCTGGTAGTGAAGTTCATCACCCGGGGAACAGACTCGGCAACGATCCGGCCGTCGTCGGTGACTCTGATCAGAAAGATGGTAGCCCTGGTGGTCTGCTGAGTCGCAGGAGGCTGTTCCGGCGTGGGCGCCGGCGGGGTGATCACGATCTCCCGCTGCGGGTCCTCCGGGGGCGGGTCCGGCAGGGCCGTCGGCGGCGTCTCCGGGGCAGGCCCGGTAGGCAGCGGCGCCATCGGTGACGGTTCCTCTGATGCGGGCGGTTGCGGCGCAGGAACGGAGGGACCAGGAGACGGTGAAGTTTCCCGCGGGGGGCGATCCTCAAAAACCACCTCCACGAAGCCTGTGTTCTCAAGCACTTCCCGGATGCTGGGTAGGCTGAACATCAAGACAAGAGCCACCAGGAGAATGGCGGCTATCCAGAACAAAACGCCAAGAGATGTCTTGCGGGGAGAACGGGTCCGACTCATATATGCAGTATCGGACGGCAACTGACGTTGTTTGACAGCGGATAATCGAACTGTGCTATAGTGACGTTGCAATGAAGCAAATGCACGGTATCGCCGCATCCCCGGGGATAGCTATCGGCACAGTTTTCCTCTATCAGGACGATACTCCGCAAGTGCCCCAGTATTCACTGGCTGAAGAGGCGGTTGAGGAAGAGATTCGGCGTCTTCAGGACGCCGTTCAGCGAGCGGAAGCGGACATCCGCCAGATCCAACAGGAGAACAACTCACGCCTGGAAAAGGATGAGCAGGCGATCCTGGACGCTCACCTGATGATGCTTCAGGACCCGACTCTCTTCGAGTCGGTTCACCGCAAGCTGCAGGAAGACCTCCTGAACGTGGAATGGGTTGTTCATCAGACGGTAAAAGAGCTGATGGAAAAACTCATGGCCTCTGGTGATCCCTATTTGAAGGAGCGGACAACGGATCTCCGTGACGTTTCCAAGCGGGTTCTCAGCCATTTGCTGGCGCACACCCGGGTCGGACTGGAATCTCTTCAGGAGGAAATCATCCTTGTCACCCACGACCTGATGCCCTCGGACGCGGTGACAATGGAGAAGAGCAAAGTGATGGCCATCGCGATGGACGCCGGGGGAAAGACCTCCCATACCGCGATCCTCGCGCGCAGTTTTGAGATTCCTGCGGTACTTGGGCTGGGCACGGTGACCCGGATGCTTTCCGGCGGCGAGGTGCTGATTGTCGATGGAAATCACGGGGTGGTTATCCTGGACCCTGACGATCAGACGCTGAGTGAATACCGAACGATGCAGGATGAGTGGCATGAGCACGAGAACCAGCTCATGCGCCTCAAGAACCTCCCGGCGGAGACCAGCGACGGGAAGCTGATTTATCTCAACGGCAATATCGAAGTTCCCGAGGAAGTGGTGAGCATTCACAGCCATGGAGCCGATGGGATCGGTCTGTACCGCTCGGAGTTCCTCTTTCTTGGTACCCACTCTCTCCCCGACGAAAACGAACAGTATGGAGCGTACCGTCGCGTCCTGGAGTCAATGCAGGGGCGGCCGGTGACGATCCGTACCCTTGATGTGGGGGGAGACAAGCTCTCCACTCACATTGATCACCGGGACGAAAAAAACCCCATCCTCGGGTGGCGGGCGATCCGGATGTGCCTCTCCGAGGTGGATCTGTTCAAAACTCAGCTTCGGGCTCTCCTGCGGTCCAGTGTTCACGGCCGGCTGCAGATCATGTTTCCGATGATCTCGGGGATACCCGAACTCTCCCGCGCGCTGGACCTTCTTGAGGAGGCCCGGCAGGAACTCCGTGACCGGGAGGTCCCATTTGCCCGGGATATTCCTGTGGGTATCATGATCGAGGTTCCTTCAGCGGCGCTTACTGCGGACGCGCTGGCCCGGAAAGTTGACTTCTTCAGCATCGGTACCAACGACCTGATTCAGTATACTCTGGCGGTGGACCGCGGCAACGAGCGGGTTGCCTATCTGTACGAGCCGTTTCACCCGGGGCTTCTGAAACTGATCAGGATGATCATCGAGAGCGGCCATCGTGAGGGCATTCCGGTGGCGATGTGCGGTGAGATGGCTGGAGACCCCCTGGCGACGGTGGTTCTGCTGGGGCTGGGTCTTGACCAGTTCAGTATGGGCGCCGTGGGTATACCCGAGGTGAAACGGATCATCCGATCCGCCTCGATGGCCGAAGCGGAGGAGCTGGTGGGTTCAATTATGGAAATGCGTACCGCAGCGGAGATCAACACCGCTGTTCAGGGTTATATGAAAAAGCGCTTCGGTCTGGACGCGTGATGCCGGTTATCTGCATCGCCGGTCGCCCGAACGTGGGGAAATCCACCCTCTTCAACCGCCTGGTTGGACACAGAACCGCTATCACCGACAGTACTCCCGGGGTCACCCGCGATGCGGTGCGACAACCCGCCACCATCGGGGGTCTTGCCTGCACCCTCGTGGATACCGGCGGTATCGGAGAGGGTGAGGAAGAGCTGACCAGGGCGGTCTATCAGATCAGTCGTCGCGAAATCGCCCGGGCAGACCTGGTTCTGTTGATAACGGACGTGATGGAGTTCACCGGAGAAGACCGGGAGCTGCTGGATATCGTGCGGCGCAGCGGCAAGCCGGCCATTCTGGTGGTCAATAAGGTTGACAACGAGAGTCGCTCCTACGCGGCCACCGAGTTCTGGCAGATGGGCGTCCAGCACGTGGTCTCCGTATCAGCGGCGCACGGACTGGGGATGGACGATCTGGAGGAAGCAGTTCTGGATCTGTTGAAGCCGGCACCGTCGGAGTCGGAAGACCTGGAGGACGAAGCAGCGGATGCCCCGATTCCCGAGGTGATCCGACTGGCGGTTGTGGGCCAGCCAAACACCGGGAAGTCGAGCCTGTTGAACCGGCTGGTGGGGGATGACCGCGCCCTGGTTTCCGCGATTGCCGGCACAACCAGGGACACCGTGGAGGCGGAGTTCAGCTATCGGGGAAACCAGTTTTCCGTGGTGGACACCGCCGGAATTCGGCGACGCTCACGGATTCACGATTCCGTTGAGTATTACGCGGTCCACCGTGCGCTGGATGCCATCGAGGCTGCAGAGC
Organism: Spirochaeta sp.; assembly: GCA_007117185.1. GTDB lineage: Bacteria > Spirochaetota > Spirochaetia > DSM-27196 > Alkalispirochaetaceae > Alkalispirochaeta. Next base: position 14,161 of record SKHA01000116.1, read on the forward strand.
TGGTGGTTCTCATGATCGACGCTACCGAAGGGCTCAGCGAGCAGGACAAGAAGATCGCCTCGCGGATCGCCGAGCGGGGCAGGGGGGTGGTGGTAGCACTGAATAAGTGGGACCTCCTTGATGATCGGGGAAATCAGCTCAATGCGATCACCGACCGTATCCACTTTCTCTTCCCGGTATTTCAGCACGTTCCCATACTGCCCCTCTCGGCGGTAACCGGTGAGGGAGTGACGGATCTGCTGAACATGCTTGTTCATGTTCGGGGTGAACTGCATCGCCGCATCGACACCGGTCCCCTGAAT
>SKHA01000373.1 GCA_007117185.1 Spirochaeta sp.
AACGACACCGGAAGAGGTGGTAGCGAAGCAGGCCGGGTTGGACGAAGAGACGTTGTACCAGGACTGATTCAGTCCTGCACAGCGATCCAACCCCATAGGAGGAAAAAATGGCTATTTCTGCAGCGGACGTGAAGAAACTCCGCGATAAAACCGGTGCGGGCATGATGGATTGTAAGAACGCCCTTATCGAAGCTGACGGTGATTTCAGCAAAGCTGAACGGATTCTCAAGGAGCTCGGCAAGGCCGCTGCGGCCAAGCGCAGCGGTCGGGCAACCAATGAAGGAAGAATCTTCGTTGCCACCGAAGGCGACAAAGCGGTGATGCTTGAGCTTGCCTGCGAGACCGACTTCGTCGCTCGCAACGAGACGTTTGTGGCCCTGGGTGACGACCTTGTCAAGGACGTCCTCAAGAGGGGACTCACCAGCGTTGACGAGACCCTGGAGAACACGGTAAAGGACGCGATCAGCACCATAAAAGAGAACATGAGCCTGCGGCGGTTCTCTGTCCTTGAGAAGGGGTCCAGCGAGATCTTTTCAACGTACGTTCATGGTGATTCCGGTCGGATGGGTGGGGTTGTAGTGGTCTCTGCCACTGACAGCTCGGCCCTTGCCAGGCCGGAGGTTACTGAGTTCGCGTTTGACTGCGCCCTGCACGTCGTCGCGTTTCGCCCGGCGTATTTGAACGAAGATGCGGTTGAACCGGCATACCTGCAGGAGCAGCAGGAGATCTTCATGCAGCAGGCACTGAATCTTGGAAAACCCGAGAAAGTGCTGCAGGGTATCGTGCAGGGCAAGGTTCGCAAGCACCTTTCGGAAATCTGTCTGCTCGAGCAGGGGTTCGTGAAAGACGAGAAGAAACCGGTCAAGACCGCAGCCGCAGAGGTCAGCAAGGCTGTCGGCACCGATGTCACCGTGACCAACTATCTGGTCTACGCGGTGGGTGAGGAGATCTGACCGATGGAAGCGATACTCAAGAATGCGGAAGAACGCATGACAAAGAGCGTCGCTGCCCTGGAAGAGGAGTTCGCCGGTCTGAGGACCGGCCGCGCCTCGGCGGCGATGTTTGACAAACTCCGGGTTCAGTATTTCGGCAATCCCACTCCCATCAATCAGGTGGCAAGCATTTCCGTTCCAGAATCACGGCTGGTGGTCATCCAGCCGTGGGATAAGGGTGTTCTCGCAGACATAGAGCGGGCTATCCACTCTTCTGAGCTCTCCCTGAATCCCAGCAACGACGGAAAAGTAATCAGGATTTCCATTCCACCGCTCACTGAAGAGCGCCGCAAGGAAATCGTCAAAGTGGCCAGGAACATGGCTGAACAGAGTCGCGTTGCGGTGCGGAATATCCGCCGGGACGCCAACGATGAACTGAAGAAGTCGGAAAAAGAGAGCGAGATCAGTGAAGATGATCTGAAACGCAGCGAAGATCGAATCCAGAAGCTGACGGACCAGTACGTGGAACAGATCAACACGCTGCTGTCGGCCAAGGAGAACGAGATTCTGGAGATCTGAACGTTATGCTCCGGGAAGATCTGTTTTCCATACCCCGACACGTTGGCATCATCATGGATGGCAACGGTCGGTGGGCTACGGCTCGCGGTCTTGCCCGTACTCGTGGTCACCGAGAGGGAATCGAAGCGGCCAAGCGAATCGTCATCGCCGCGATTGACCGGAAAATCGAGTATCTTTCACTGTACGCATTCTCTACAGAAAACTGGCGTCGAGCCAGCGAGGAAGTGTCTTTCATCATGGGTCTGGTCGCCAGAAACCTTCGCAGTCAGTACGGTTTTTACCGCAAGCACAATGTCAAAGTTCGGCACAGCGGAAACCTGGCGGGGTTGCCCCCGGAGGTGCAGTCAGAAATTCAGGCTGTCTCCGATGAAACCCGCGATCACTCAGCGTTGACGGTGAACCTGGCGGTGAACTACGGTGGTCGCGACGAGATCGTGCGCTCCGTAAACCGCTGGCTGGAAACGCGGGGGGAAGACTCCGTCCCTGCTGAGGCGTTCTCGGAACAGCTGCTTGCGGAGCACCTGGACCTTCCTGATCTGCCGGACCCTGATCTGATTATCCGAACCGGCGGTGACCGGCGGATGAGCAACTTTCTCCTCTGGGAATCTGCGTACGCCGAACTGTATTTCAGCGATCACTTCTGGCCGGACTGGAATGGTGAGGATTTTGAGCGGGCGTTAAAAGACTACGCCACCAGAAAACGCAACTTCGGCGGAATGCGATAAATGACACAGAACACATTACTTCGCCTGGCGGTCTTTTTCATCGGGATCCCCGCTCTCATCGCCAGCGCCTTCATTCTGCCCCAGTGGGGCTATCCCGTTTTCAGCATACTGGCGATCGTTTCGGCGGCCCTGTCCGCCCGTGAAGCGTCACATTTCTTTCCCGCAGCGATCAGGGACTATCCGTTCAGTGCCTTTGTACTACCCCTGGTTGGGGCGATCGTTCCTCTGGCCGGATACATCGGCCGGGTGATTCCCAAGGGGCCGGGGGGCACATTTCTGGTGATGGCGACGATGATGCTGGTGTCGGTGACGATTCTGGCAGTGCAGCCCCTGAAGCAACACGCAAATGAGTACCCCGGTATCCTGCCAACGGTCACCGCTCACGTCTTCCTTATGATCTACCCGGGACTGTTCGCCTGGCACGTAATTCGCGTGGCAACTCTCTCCGGTGCTTCCCGACTGATCGTGCTCTTTCTGCTCTCTACGTATCTCAACGACAGCGCCGCCTGGCTCTTCGGCCGGCTCTTCGGCAAAATGACAACCCGACCAGGCTCGCCTCCCCCACTGCCAATCAGCCCGAACAAGTCACTGATCGGTTTCCTTGGAGGGTTTCTGACCAGTATACTTGTGATGGTTGTCGCCGGGGCCTTGATGCCGTCGCTCTTGCCGGGAACTCTGTTCAGACGGATCATCTTCGGGGTGATGATGGGTGTTGCTACGATATTCGGTGATCTTGCTGAATCGGCGCTGAAGCGCTCTGCCGCCGTGAAGGACTCCGGCGACATCATTCCCGGCCGGGGCGGTCTTCTCGACTCGATCGATTCGCCGCTCTTCGCGGCGCCCGTTTTTTATTACGGCTTTGTGTTATTGTTTTCCGGGAGTGTGTAGTTTATGGTGAATGTTCTGGTGGGGCTGCTCGGACTCGGTCTTGTGGTTTTTGTACACGAGCTGGGCCACCTCATCGCGGCCCGGGCTTCGGGGATTACTGTGGAAGCGTTCAGTATCGGTTGGGGCAGAAAGATCTGGTCCTTTCACCGGGGTGGTACGGAGTATCGCGTCGGCTGGCTTCCCCTGGGTGGTTACTGCAAAATGCAGGGTGAGCACGCCCTCATGCGGGCGTGGCAGGAACGCAGTTCCCGAATCGATGTCCAAACCGGCGACTTCTACGCTGCCAAACCCTGGAAGCGCATTATTGTTCTCGCCGCGGGCCCACTGGTCAATTTCTTCTTTGCCGTCGTTGTTCTGGCGGTGATCGCGATAATTGGATACAGCAGTTTCAGCTTTCCCAATCGCATCGTCCTGGTCTCTGACTTTGTACCAGATCAGGAAGGTTCCGCAGATCTTGCGGGGCTGCAAAGCGGAGACTACATTCGCAGCATCAACGGGGAAGAGGTTTCGTCATTTCGGGATCTGCAGATGCAGATCAGCCGTGCCGCTCGACAGGACCTGCAGATCACCTACGAGCGCGATGGCCAGACAGCGACAGTAACGGTTACGCCGGAGATGGACCTCTCCAGCGGTGCCGGACGCATCGGCGTCTTTCCCTGGATAACGCCGGTGGTGTCCTCCGTCATCGAGGGCTCATCTGCGGATATTGCCGGTTTCAGGGCAGGTGATGAGATAACCGCAGTCAATGGGACCCCCATCGACCACACCATTGCCCTGGACTATCTCCTGCGCCGTGATCGTGGCGCCACCGCCACCGTATCTGTTCAGCGGGATGGCCAGTCCCGGGATCTCACGGTTGTACCGGGAGTCAGTGAAGACGGGAGCATGGTCATTGGCATCGTATGGCAGGCTGAGGAGCGGCGAAGCCCCTCATTCGGGCCGGTTTCGG
>SKHA01000303.1 GCA_007117185.1 Spirochaeta sp.
CTTGAACCCTTACGCCCGAAGGCACTAGATCCTAAGTCTAGCGCGTCTACCAATTCCGCCACTCTCGCGCGTATCGGGCTTGTTCTCACCCTTTCTGAGCCGTGAAGGGTTCGAACCTTCGACCCGCAGATTAAGAGTCTGCTGCTCTACCAGCTGAGCTAACGGCCCACGATAATTCTGTACGCCCGGCAGGATTCGAACCTGCGACCTGCGGATTCGAAGTCCGACGCTCTATCCAGGCTGAGCTACGGGCGCTCGTGCAGGGTGGATGACGGGACTTGAACCCGCAACAACCAGAACCACAATCTGGTGCTCTACCATTGAACTACATCCACCGCAAGTGCCCGTGGGTTATAACGCGTTTGGCAGGGATTTGTCAAGCAGGGCAGAGGGTGGTGATGCAGTAGAGTCTCGTCCAGGAGATCTCTCCGGCGGTGCGGAGGGTGGCCGTTTTCCTGATGGCATCGCTGATTTCACCTCCGCAATGGCGCAGAATCGCTCCGCCGTATGGGGTTTCCGGGTCGAGCCAATCGGCGAGGATCGTCGGATTGACCCGCCGGAGAAACGTCACGTCGATTGTAGTTGTTCTACCCGTCCAGTGTTCCTGTTGCCCGGTCCAGCGCGGTTGGAGTTCCTGCAGGTATTCCGCCTCTGCGGCGACCAGACAGGTCTTTAGTTCCTCCGGGAGGGAGATCAGTTCCGAGGGTCTCGACCCTTCCCGGGGATCAACCTCCACCACCGAGAGCGTTCCCGTCCGGACGAGGAGTTTTCTCAGCGCTGAAAGGGTGGGGAGGGGCGCCGCCGGTCCGGCATGGGCCGTATCCGGGCGCAGGATGATCCACTCGAATGGACCCGGATGTGTCTCTGCGCCGGGCGGAGGGACAGTGTCGCCGGGGGTAAGGAACACCTGCGGCGCTTCCACCCCGCTCAGTGGGGAGCGCGACAGAGTGCGCTGAATCTGTTCATACTCTTCACCGTCTGTGCACCACACGGCCACCAGACCCGCCGGAACCGTTTCGATCAGGTCCCACACAAACAGCTGCAGCGGTGCGCCACGCAGCAGGATCCGGTCAGTGGGCAACGGCGTGCGCGAGGGGATTCCCGGTTGCACCGCCCGGCGAAGTTCCCGCATCTGTTCCAGCGTCGCGGCATCGTTTCGCAGCAGCCATCGCTGGTGTCGCGTCTGTTCAGGCCCTGTGGCCCCGACGGTACGCTCCAGTTCCTTCTCCACAGCCTGCAGCTGACGTCTGCGGTCCTCCAGGATCGAACGCCGGCTTCCCTCCCAGCCCAGCTCGCCGGCGTTGTAGAAGAGTGTTCCCTGTATCGCCTCCGGCAGATACTGTTGCGCAACCCAGTGCTCCTTAAACGCGTGGGGGTACTGGTAGTTCTGCCCGTGTCCCAGGGCAGCACCGTCCCGGGACGGGTCTTTCAGGTGGTCCGGAACCCCGTCGCTCCGGATGCTTTGTACCGCCTTGAGGGCATCGAAGTAGCCCAGCAGAGAGTTCGACTTCTCTGCGGCGGCGCAGTAGAGAGTCGCTTCTGCCAGGTGAAACTGGCCTTCCGGCATGCCGACCCGATCGTAGGCGCTGGCACACGCGCCAACTACCGTCACAGCCTGGGGGTCTGCCAGCCCCACGTCCTCCGCTGCGAGGATCAGTAAACGCCGCAGGATGTATCGCGGATCCTCTCCTGACGTGACCATCCGGGCCAGCCAGTACAGCGCCGCATCAGGATCGGAGCCGCGAACGGATTTTATGAACGCCGAGATCGTATCAAAATGGTAGTCTCCGTCTTTATCGTAGAGCACCGCCCGACGCTGAATGCTGTCCTCTGCCACCTCCAGGGTTACCAGGATCGGGGTATCCTCCGGCGGGGGAAATCCTTCGGGGTTGGTCTCCACGGCCAGTTCCAGGGCGTTCAGCAGCGTTCGGGCGTCTCCTGAAGCTGTCTGAACCAGGTGGGCCCGGGCGTCAGCGGTCACCGTCACTGCGTACCGGCCATAGCCGCGTTCCCGGTCGGCCAGGACGGCGTCGATGACCCGCTCCAGATCGTCCTTGTTCAGTGGTTCCAGCAGGAAGACCCGGCTTCTGGACAGGAGCGCTCCGTTCACCTCAAACCAGGGGTTTTCCGTAGTAGCCCCCACCAGAATGACCAGACCCTCCTCAACCCATGGCAGCAGGGCATCCTGCTGGCTCTTGTTCCAGCGGTGCACCTCGTCCACGAAGAGAATGGTCCGGCGATTGGTCCGATTATTGTACTCCCGGGCCTGCTCGATAGCATCGCGAATGTTCTTGACCCCGCTGAGTACGGCGTTGATGGAGATGAACTGACTGCGGGTGCCCTCGGCGATGATTCTGGCCAGAGTGGTTTTGCCCGTCCCGGGAGGGCCGGAGAGAATCAGCGAACTCAGCTGGTCCGCCTGGATCGCGCGGCGCAGGAGTCGCCCGGGTCCGATTATCCGATCCTGTCCAAAAAACTGTTCCAGAGTTCGCGGACGCATCCGCGCCGCCAGGGGTTGGCGGGCGGAATCGAAGAGGGTATCCATCACCGGGTCTGCGCGAAGAGATCCTCAACAGAGCCCCGTTTTTTCTCCATCTCTTCCTTTTCGGTGACGAGCTGGGCGTCGTCACCCTGCAATTTCTCCAGGCGTTGCTGCAGCACCTGGATTTCCGCGGTGACGGATTGCTGCTCCCGGCGGCACGCTTTCAGGAGTGCTTCTTTTTCCTCAACGGCCAGCCCCGCCTCAAGACGTATCCGCAGGTCTTCCAGCGCGACGATTTTCCTGCGTCGTTCCTTGAGACGCTTCATCTGGTCTTCAGGTTTGCCGTGTTTCTTCTCTTCCAGGAGGCCGCCGATCTCTACCAGGACGCCGTTGGTCTTCTCCCTGGCGGAACGCACCTCCGTTTCCTGATCCTGGCGGGCACGATTGAGGCGATTTCCTCGGGAGATGCGGTTGAACTCCTCCAGGAGGGCTCCGGATTCTCCGGTCAGCGCCTGCAGTTCCTCGTCGATTCCGTGAGCGCCGGAACGGGCATCCCGCAGTGGCTGGGAGACCCGGCTCAGCTCGTTGTCGTCCACCACCTCAAGAAAGTCTCCTTCCGCCAGCTGTTGTCCGGCGCTGCGCAGCATTCCTGGAAGCCTGCTCTCCCGGACGGAGCGGCGTCCTTTCAGGAGGATGGTACGCCCCATAGTGCCCACCCGGGAAAGGACGTTGCTGCCGGTCTGGCCGTTTTCGCCACTGCTGCGGCGCAGCCGGACCTCGATCTCCCTGATCTGATCCTGGTAGCGGGCCAGGTCTTCAAAGACCAGGGAGTAGCGACTGTCAACCATGGGGTGTTCCCGGAAGAGGCGGAACGCCACCGCTCCGATTTGTTCGTATACCGGTTCCAATCCGCGAAAGAGGTTGTCCCGCTCTTTCTGCAGCTCCCTCATTCGCTGCTTGATTTCTTCCTGCCGGCGGTCAATCTCCTCCATTCGGGAGATATCACCGGTGATGCGGGCAATCTCGTCTGAGAGGCCCTGATAGCGCTGCATCAGCGGGGCTGCCTCTGCCGGCAGTTCTTCCGGACTCTGTTCCACAGCCCACATGCCGATCTCACGAAGCTGTTCCGTTACCGCATCGGCGGCCAGTTCCCTGGCGGTCTCATTTCGTTTCAGTTCAGTTTTATACTCATTCATCGGTAAACCTTTCGTTACTCCCTGGTGTCTCCGGAGATGAAGGGGCGTAACTCCTTCAGCCCCTTCAGTCGGGTACAGAACACGTTCCAGTGTCCCTCCTGATAATGGCCCCGTTCCTTGAGGATATCACGGAGAACCGCAACGTTGGTATGGATAACTCCATTTCGGACGAAGCTCTCAGGGATCAGCAGATTCAACGTTGTTCTGGACCCCTCACGTATCAGATCGTTCAAACGTAATACCATCGATTCCGGAACGGGGTCCTCGAAATCCCCGGCGGAGATTCTCCGCCGCTCTTCATCCAGTTCAGGGTGTGCCCGCAGCCAGAGAATATCCGGAAAATAGACCTGCGACTGCCGCCACCAGGATTGCGGCGCTTTCACTGAGAGAGAGAGGGTGGTGGCCCAGTCCCGGGGAATCACCTCTCTGCGACCGGAATGAAGCGCGACCACCTGAGCCAGAATGGTGTCTCCTTCGGGGGGCGCCGGTGAGTTTGCCAGGGTTACTGTCATGACCATGGTGTTTTGATCCTCATCAATTAAATATATGGTCGATATTTTCGTTATCGTCTTTGCCGAGGATTTCCCGGATCCTGGCGGTCATCTCACGGCGGTGGCTGCTCTCGCTGAGGGACCGTGCCGCCAGGCGCAACCGCTCCGCCGAGGATCGCATCTCCAGGAGCTTCTGTTTCTCTTCTATGCTGAAGACGTCGGTGGTTGCCAGCAGAAACGACAGCTCTTCTGTTTCCAGCGAGCCAAGGAACTCGTCGTCCACGTTGTACCCGGCAGCGCGGGCAAATCCTTTCAGGCTCGCCACGGCGTCTTCACGGAGAGTCTTCATTGTGTTCTCGGGGGTATTGTTTTCCGGAACGTCCTTGAAGAGCTCGATATCGCCCTCCAGATACGCCTTTTCCTCGTACATATGCCGGACCTTGAACCGTTCGGTACCCACGGTGAGGATATCCTTCCGACCGTCGTCGTAGCTGTTGATGACGCTCTCGATGCGGGCCAGGCATCCCACGGTCTGTACTTTTGTTCCGGTATGCAAGAGAACGCCAAAGGCGCTATCACGATCGATGCACTCCTGAACCATCAGACGGTATCGTTCCTCGAAAATGTGCAGTGGCAGGGGCATCCGGGGCAGGAGAACAAGGCCCAACGGAAACAGGGGTACGCGTTCCATGGGTGTAAAGTACTGCTGCTCCGTGGCAGGATCAATCACCAATCTCTTCCAGGCGGGCTGAGACGTTTTCCCACTGTTCATGGAGCCGCTCCTGCTCCTTCTCGCTCTGCTGCAGTTCCCCCTGAAGTCGGGTGATTTCCGCCACGTCGGTGTAGACATCTTCCCGGGACATGCGCTGCTGGATACGGGAATGACGCTCCTCTTCCTGTTCTATCTGCAGCAGCAGTTCCTGCTCTTCCCGTTCCAGCTTGCGCATTTCCTGTTTGAGGGCTTTCTGTTCGCGGTAGGAGCCGGCAGCCTGGTCCTGCAGGGCGGATCGTACAACCGAGGCCGTTGCGGCAGGCTGATAGAAGACCTGCCCGATGGCACTCTTCTCGAACTCCCGATAGGGTCCGGGGTACAGTTGCCACTTCTGCGGGGGAACACCCTCTCCGGTCTCCGCCCACAGCGCCAGGACGTCGGTAGCCACGGCGTGGAGAAAGAATCGATCGTGAGAAACCATCACAACGGTCCCGGAGTACTGTCTGAGGGCGTCCGACAATACCCTCTGGCTGGTGATATCCAGGTGGTTGGTCGGTTCGTCCAGGACCAGCAGGTTGACCGGTCTGACCAGCAGCCCGGCCATGGCCAGGCGGCTGCGTTCCCCTCCGCTGAGCACTTCAAGGGGCTTTTCGACGGCATCTCCACTGAACAGGAACGCTCCCAGGATATCCCTGATTCTCGGCAGGGTCTCCTTCGACGCCAGGTGCTCCAGATAGGTTCGGACGGTTTCCCCCGTCGGTAGCTGCTCCGGACTCTCCTGGGCGAAGTACGCTGGCAGCACCCCCGTTCCCAGGCGCAGGGAGCCGCTGTCCGGCTGGTCAACTGCAGCGAGAATCCGCAGGAGAGTCGATTTTCCGGCGCCGTTACGGCCGGCTACGGCCAGACGCTGTCCGCGATTGAGGGTGAAAGAGAGTCCGTTCAACACAAGGTTGTCTCCGTAGCGGCGGCAGAGATCCTGCAGCTCCACGACGATGTCTCCAGAACGGGGCGCCGGAGGAAGGGAGATTGTCACCGGGCGCAGATGTTCCGGGATGGAGATTCTTTCGATCCGTTCCAGCTGCTTTACCCGGCTTTGTACCTGGGTGGCGCGATTCGCCTGGGCCCGGAAGCGACGAATGAACTCTTCCTGCCGGGCTATTTCCCGTTGCTGTTCCTCCCATGCAACCACCAGTTGGGCAAGCTCCTCTTCCCGCTTTCTTTCGTAGGCGGTGTAGTTTCCCTTGTAACGACGAATCGTTCCCTGAAAGAGCTCGAGTACTTCCTGTATCGTCTCATCCAGGAACGCCCTGTCGTGGGAGACCAGGATAAAGCTGCCGGAAAATCTCTTCAGGAAATCCGCAAGCCAGGACCGGGCCTCACTGTCCAGATAGTTGGTAGGCTCATCCAGCAGCAGGACGTCCGGCCGGGTGAGCAGGGTTCGTGCCAGAGCACCCCGCATGCGCCAGCCGCCGCTGAACTCCCGCAGATACCGCTTCTCGTCGCCAGCTGCAAACCCCAGACCATGCAGGGTCCGGTTGATCTCGACGTGCCGATGGTGATAACCGCTGACCTCCAGCCGGGTATCCAGATCTGCAAGTTCCGCCAGCGCGCTGGTGTTGTGCGGGTCCAGGGTGAGCCGATCGGCAGCGGCCTGCCGTGCCTCTGCCAGAGCCCGTTCGCGACGAAATCCGTCCTCACAGAACTGGTGGAGAGTGGTCTCCGGGGGGATCTCCTGGCGCTGCGGCAGGTATGCCAGGGTGCGTCCCTTCGCCAGAAACGCCTCACCGGAATCCGGTGACGCTTCGCCGGCGAGGATTTTGAGCAGGGTTGTCTTGCCGGACCCGTTTGCCCCGACCAGTCCGGCCCGGGACCCGTCATGGATTGTCAGGGAGACATTCTCAAGAACGGGTTGGCCTCCAAAACCGAGGGTCAGCGATCGAGTTGAGAGCATAACAGCTGGAGGGGCTACTCCGAAACGAAGCGGAAAAAGAGGATGACCGGTGACGTTGGTTCCTCCCGAACCAATGCCTGGTCGGAAATCAGCCGTTCCGGCACATAGACCATTCGCAACCCGTCATCAGTAATGGTGTACAGAAACGCCATCGTTCCCCCTCCGGCGTAGTCGATGCGGAACGCCCCGTCGAAACGGGCACGCAGATCGTCGGCGATGAACAGAGAGAATCGCATGGTGCCTGTTCCATTGAAGGCAATGGGGATCACCGACGGAACCAGTCGCTGATACCCCTGCCAGTTTATCGTTCCCCGGTCGTCCAGGCGCATCGAGCCGAATGCGGTGCTGACCAGCGCGTTGCCCCGTAGCAGAATCTGACGCAGCAGATCCGCCCTTCTGACCCGCTCGTTTTGGACCACTTCCTGCAGGTCCCGGTCCAACAGAACAAAGTTACTCGAGCGTTGACGGTTGTCCAGGAGGTACTGGACCTCAAGACGCTCCTCGCTGTGACGCACCAGGGTGAGTGAGGCACCCTCAAACTGCACTGTGTTTGGCGCGGGCATGCTGTATCCGGTGTACTCGAAGGTTCGTTCCAGCCCGGGGAGTACCATCCGGAAGCGATTTTCCTCCTCGTCGCCAAAAAGTCCGAAACGAGGATCAAAACGCTCCAGGCTGATTCGGCCGGTGCGAAGCATGTCCGAAAAGTAGGCCGGCCGCCAGGTCACTGAGCGGATGTCCCGAACCAGCCGGTCCAGGCGGTCCATATCGTCCCGAGGTGAGAGGGAACGTCCGCTCGAACTGACCAGTTCGAGATTCCGGCCGAAGACCCATCCGCCGGTACCATTCTCAGTGAGTACCCGATACCAGTAGTCCACCAGGCCAGCTTCGTTGGATTGCTCGTCCTGTCTGCCGATGACCTTCATCACCTCACCGTCTCTAAGCCGGTACAGCCGCGGGCTGGTGCGGTCGGGAAGGGCTCGTACCGGCAACGCCGTCAGGAGGCTTCGGGCGTAACTCTCCCGCCAGGGGTCGAAGTTTTCGGAGAAACTGCGGGCGGAGGGTTCAGTTTCGAAATACTCAACCCGCCACATGGGATAGCTGACTTCGCGCTGGTCCACCAGTGCGGTCACCGTACCCTGAAGCTGGGATGTCTGCACGATATCGAGGATCTGCCCGGCAGCGAAGGGCTGCTCCGGGTCGGGCCAGACAACCACGGCATAGCCAACAATTCGCGGGCCACATGATGCAAAAAGAAAGACAAGAACAGAAAAAATCGTTAACCGGGTGGCGCTCATATTCGCGCCATTTGATCACAACCCGGTTGGGTGGGTCAACGGTCGATGGTTTGCCCGGGGGCAACGATTACCAGGATTCGTCCCTCCCGCAACATATTCCGATTGTGGGAACTGCTCAGCAGACGGTCCGCATCTTCCGGGGAAATAAGAATATCAGTCGGCAGCAGCCCGAACACTTCCCGGGCCATGATGCGGTATGGATTGGGGCCGATCCTGTGCCGCCAGCGGTCCTCGTCAAAGTCTTCGGAATAGGCAACCACTCCCCACCGGCGCAGCGCCTCCGGGTCGAGCATGTCCTGCTCAAGGACCGGGCGCAGGGTGGTATCGTAGATCTCCGGTAGCAGAGCCGCTTCAAGCAGCGTTGATTCCCCGGTTCCGCGATGTGGCATCGCTCCGGCAGCGTATATCACCAGTCCGGAAAAGTTCTCCGTGGGCACCCATCTCACCACCCGCTCCATGCGAAACGGTATCTGATGGCTCACGAACAGTTCCGCCAGATTTGGAAAGATCGGCACCCGAAACTGTTGAGAGAGCGACGTCAGCTGCTGGTCCGGTCGTGGCAATCCCCGTTCGGTGAAGGTGCTGAGTTCCGTCAGACGGGACGATATAGCCGGTGTGGTTCGCACCGCATCTTCTACCGTCTTGACTGAATCGATTCGCAGGGGAAGAACGCTCTCGAAGAGGATACGCGGGAACGCCTGTTCTATCTCCTGCTGGGTTCGAAAGAGTCTGGCCGGAGCGTTTGATCGTTGTTCCTCGATAGGCTGTTCAACGGTGATCTCCAGAAACCCGGTCTGCCAGTTGATCTGGTGCACCACCCGGGCCGTTGTGGGCTGTGTTGACTGCCCCGGCTGCGACGTTTGTGCCAGTACGGGGAAGGCGAGAAGTGAGAACATGAGCGCTAATGAAGGACCTTTCGTCATCATTTTCAGTATCGACAGCTTTTGACCGGTCCCGAATCAGAATGCTTCACCAAACAGTATCCCCGCCCACTCCCAGTTGCCGTGAACCTCCGGATCGGCCAGAAAATCGACCCGACGAAAATAGAGATACCAGGTAGGGATGCGGTGCGACCACCCCCAGGTACGCAGATACGCCTCCCGGGCGTTGGAACTCAACTCCAGATCCGCGGCGTAGCGTACCCGCGAGCGTCGCAGAAACGCCCCGATATCGAATGTGGGGATGTAGCTGTTGGCGTCAGCTTCGTCCTGTTGCCAGGACATGGTGAAGAAGTTATGACCCGAACGATGCCGCAACAGCGCCGCAGGATTCTGGGTCCAGATCGCATGTTTGATCATTCCCACCAGGTCGTCCAGGTTTCTCTGGGTCCATTGGCGGTTTGTGTCGTAGAGAGCAACCTTGCGGGCGATCTCACGAGCAGCCTGGGGTTGGCCGGGTATCACCGTCTGGGGATGGGCCAGGAAGACTCTGAACGATTCAAACGCTTCCGGCCAGCGCCCCGCCTTCTCGTAGGCGAGACCCAGATAGTACGACACAAGTCCACGATCAATTTCGTCGGGATAGTTCTCCTGGAGCTGGTGCAGGTAAGTGATCCGTTCCCGGGGATTCTCCGTTACCTCCAGCAGGCGATTTATTGCCACCCGGTGAGTGCCAACGTCCCGTACCCGGACATCGGGATACCGCAGAAGTGCCCGCCGGTAGTACTGGCGGGTGAGGGGAGCGATACCCTGTTCGTGATACAGATTGCCCACCAGGGTGAGATAGTACCCGTTTACCGGATCGTCCGGAAAGCGGGCCACATGGCTGGTCAGGAAATAGATCATGTCTGCGGTGTCCTGACCGGATCTCAGTGAGCGGGCTGCCCGTTCTACAACGGGAAGGGGTGGGGTCTCACCTGCGGCGGCCATGCTTTGGTAGGTTGTCAGCGGTGTAGAGTCTTCAGTGCCCACACCGGACCGAAATGACAGGAGTGACACCGTCAGCAGAAGTAGAACGGGAACTCCTGCAACAACCAGAATTCGTCGCATGCGACTATGATAGCGCCACTTCCGGAAGGGAGGCAACTCCCGTCTCATTCGTGCTCCGGGGTGTCCTCGTCGGTGTCCTGGTCGGTGTCTTCGTCGGTGTCTTCGTCGACGTACAGAATTTCCTCCCAGGTCAATTTGCGTCCATCTTTTCGGGAGTACCGCCTGAACGGGAATGTATGCTCCCGGAAGTGATACATCACCCCGAGAACCACTGCCGTGGACGCCAGCATCATCAGGTCGTTGCCGCCGAGGGCAACAATCGTCTGTGCGGCAACCATCAGCAGAAACGCGGCGATAGCAATGTAAAGTGTGGCAAAACGCTTTCTTCCGGCGCGCTTCTGGTTCCGCCGCTGCAGCAGATTCAGTACCAGGATCATGAGAAAGACCCAGAAGAAATTTTCAGAGATCCACAGGGAGATCGGTGGCGGCTGCATCATGCGTGCATCGCTTTCTGGCGTTTATGGTGATCAATCAGCACCAGCGCCGCCATCGCCTCCACCACAGGGACAATTCTTGGGCAGATGCACGCATCGTGGCGGCCTTCCGTCCTGATCGTTGCGGCGGTGCCGGCCACATTCACTGTCTGTTGTGGCCGGGAGATGGAGCTGGTCGGTTTGACGGCTATGCGAAAGACGATCTCTGCACCGGTGCTGATGCCACCGATGATCCCGCCGGCGTTGTTGGTGAGAAACCCGTTTTCGTCCATCTCATCGTTATGACCACTGCCGGTCATTTCGGCGGCAGCGAACCCCGCCCCGAACTCAATGCCCTTCACTGAACCGATGGAGACCATCGCCCGGGCCAGTTCCGCGTCAAGTTTGTCAAAGACCGGCTCTCCCAGCCCCGCTTCCACCCCGGTGATGCGGCACTCGATTACCCCGCCAACGCTGTCCAAACCGTCCTTGATCGCTGCGATCTTCTTTTCCATCTCCGCAGCGGCGTCGGGGTCGCACGCCCGGAGGGGGTTTTTCTCAATGGCATCAGGATCAAAGGTCTGACAGGTTATTCCGGCACTCTTCAGGGTATACGCCACGATGGATATTCCCATCTGCTCAAGCTGTATTCTGGCGATTGCGCCGGCGGCGACGCGCCCTGCCGTTTCTCTCCCTGATGCTCGACCGCTGCCGCGCCAGTCCCGGATGCCGTATTTTTTCAGATACGTAAAGTCAGCATGACCCGGTCGGAACTTGTCCTTGATATCATCGTACGCCGAAGGGTCGGCGTCAGAGTTGTACAGAATCACCATCAGCGGGGTCCCGGTGGTTTTCCCTTCAAAGACACCGGACATGATGTGAGCGATATCCGGCTCCTTCCGGGGTGTGGTGATATCTGACTGTCCCGGCTTTCTCCGGTCCAGTTGTTTCTGGATGTCTGTCTCTGTCAGGGGTAGACCCGGAGTCACCCCGTCTACAATGACCCCCACGGCACCACCGTGAGACTCTCCAAAAGTGGTAAGCCTGAAGGCCTGACCAAATGTATTTCCTGCCACTGTTACCTCATCTGTTCGTGTATTATCCGGGCTGCCTCGCGAACGGACACCGCAGAAACGTCCACCACCCGGTCCGCCAGGCGGCGGTACTTTCTGTCCCTGACCTCAGCGATATTCAGGAACTCCTGCTCGGGGTCTGCGGTAGTCAGGAACGCCGGGCGGCCCCGCTTTACTATCCGACTGTACAATACCGCCGGATCATTCCAAAGGTAAAGAAGGGGACGGAGACGTTCAACCTCGTTCAGGGCTTCCGGGTTGTCCACGATGCCACCGCCGGTAGCAACGATCAGGACCGTCCCTTTCGAGTCCGAACCTTCCGGGAGCGGCCGGTCAGCTGTCTCCCGGATTGCCCGTGCTTCCAGTTCCAGAAACGCGCTGCGCCCCAGGGTATGATAGAGCCGGCGAATCGCCGGTTGATCCGCGGCGGAAGAAAAGTCGACCTGCGGGACATCTCCCCCGGTTCGGGCGACCTCGGTTCGGGCGATCTCGATGATGAGACGGTCCGTGTCCACAACAGATACAAAGACCCCTTCGCGGCGGTAACGACGGGCCAGTTCCCGGGATATGGAAGTCTTGCCCACGTGCTTTATTCCCAGCAGCGTGATGCAGCGAGGTTGCGCCATGACCGGTTATTCCAGGGGCGACGGCTTGGCGATTCCGTACCCCTGCATGTAGTCAACGCCGATCTCCTGCACCAGGCGGCGGGTTTCGTCGTCCTTGACGTACTCAGCAATCGTCTTCATTCCGATGACGTGACCGATGTCGTTGACGGCGGCAACCAGGGCCCGATCAATCGGGTTGGAGGCAATATCCCGCACAAAGGAACCGTCGATCTTGAGATAATCCACCGGGAGAGCCTTGAGGTACGAAAAGGAGGAAAACCCGTTGCCGAAATCGTCCAGGGCAAAGGTGACGCCGATGTTCTTCATCCGTTTGATGAACGATGTCACCCGGGACATGTTGGCGATCGCCGCCGTCTCGGTGATCTCAAGACATACCTGTCGCGGGTCCACCCGGTGACTTCGCAGCAGGTTCTGAACAAATTCCATGAATGGTTCATCAATCAGGGAGGCGGCGCTCAGGTTGATGCTGAACATCGGATAGCGGTTCGCCTCGGCCAGGGCAACCAGGTGGTCCACCGCCCGGGAGAGAACCCAGCGGTCCACTGCGGGCATCAGGTTGTACTTCTCCGCTGCCGGGATGAAGTCTGCCGGGCTGATCAGGGAACCGTCTGCGTCGCGAAGGCGCAGGAGGACCTCCAGGTGTTCCTGCACGTCAGATGGATCCGTGGCGACGATCGGTTGCGCCCAGAGCTGGAAAAGATCCTGATCCAGGGCGTGATTCAACCGGGATATCCACTGCATCTCACCGCGGCGCTTGAGAAATGTGTAGTCTGTTGTCTCGTATACTTTTATCGTGTTGCCACCGGCTTCCTTGGCGAGGTACGACGCGTCGTCCGCTGCGGCAAGTAAACTATAGGGATCGGAGTTGACCCCGCCAACGGGAACTACGCCGATGCTGGTTGTTATTTGAAACGCATGTTTCTGCCAGATGAACTTGCGGTCCAGATTCCGGAGAATCGTCTGAGCCACGGAAATTGCCCGGGGCAGGGGAGTGTTGAGAACAAGCAGACCGAACTCGTCTCCGCCGAGGCGGGCGGCCACAAAGTCGTGCTCCTGAAGCAGGCTTGTCACATCCGACGACACCTGCCGCAGCAGTTCGTCACCTGCCAGATGGCCGCAGACATCGTTGACGACCTTGAACTGATCCAGATCAAGATAGATCAGGCTGTGGGTATCCCCGGTTTTCTGAACGTCAGCTGCGATCTCCTGGAGCCGGGAAAAGAATTCTTCACGGTTCATCAGGCCGGTAAGGGCGTCGTGGCTTGCCTGGTACTGAATGACCTTGGACATCTCTTTCAGGCTGCTCACATCGCGAAAGGTGACCAGAACCCCGTCAGAGACACTCTCGCTGGTTATGGGAGTTATGGATCCGGAGATGTTGATCCGTCCCCCTTTAGCAGTCTTCAGATATACGTTCTCAAACCTGAAGGTGGAACCCGCCAGTACTGCCGCAAAGGGTATCGCCGCTTCTATCTCCGTATGTTCATCAAAAATCAGGAAGCACTCTTCCAGAAGAAGATCCTGCAGCGACTCCTCGTTGATCCCGGTGAGCTCCTGGGCAACCGGGTTGAGAAAACGGATGCGCTGCTCCCGGTCCACAGCGATCAGTCCGTCGTTCATCGTGTCGAAGATCGCTTCAAACAGCTGTTCCTGTTCCTGGAGCTTGCGGTCAACGTCTGCTTTGTACAGGGCTATATCGATGGTTGTCTGAAGTTCCCGCTCCTTGAACGGCTTCAGGACGTATCCAACGGGCTCCGCCTTTTTTGCCCGCTCAACGGTTCGATCATCAGCATACGCGGTAAGGAATACTACGGGAATGGACCGAACCTGGCGAATCGCAACGGCAGCGTCTACCCCGTCCTGCTCCCCTCCGAGCATGATATCCATGAGAATGATATCCGGCAGAACATCCAGGGCTGTGGCAATCGCGTCCTCAGCTGTGGCGCAGAGACCAACAACTGAGTAACCAAACTTTTCCAGTCGCCGTTGTAGGTCAAGGGCGATGATCTTTTCATCTTCAACGATGAGTACTCTGCGTTCGCACATGACGTTTCAGCAAGAATAGAACGGCACAGGGAAAAGATCAATCGCTGTTACAGCTCAAGTACCGTTTTCAGCGTCTCCGGATCGTTGCGAAAGGATGCTCCGCGCCCCTGAAGAAAATGGTATTTCTCCAGCAGGTGCAGCGAAAGCTCCGTTA
>SKHA01000101.1 GCA_007117185.1 Spirochaeta sp.
CGTCCCGCTTCATCATCGTCTGCAAAGCCCGCGCGATGACAACGGGGTCGTTGCCACCCTTTCCGGTTGCTCCGGACTTCTTCTGTTCTGTCTCACCGTATTCTACCGTTTCTGCTTCCCCTTCTCCACTGACGGATACAAAGGAACCAGCGAACGAACCGATATCAGGCATCTCCTCTGAGTCATCGTCCACCACGCGAGGGTCGCGATTACCCGACTGCTCCTCAATCGTTGCCGCCATCGCCGCTTCCTCGTCTTCGACAATCTGCTCCTGAACCTCTTCAACAAGCTCCTCGTCGCGACTATCGGCGTCGTGGTTTTCCTCTTCGTCCTGGTCCTCGTCCTCGTCCTCGTCCTCGACCACGATATCGACGGTGTGGGCCCGCCGGGCCGCGTCGGGACGTTCCACCGTTCCGTCAGCCGCTCCGGTGTCTTTCGCGGTATCGCCGTCACCCCCGTTACGGTCCCGTGCTGCCATCGGGTCTTCATCAAACAGTCCCGGGAGCATCCGTCCCGCCAGATACCCGAGGCCAGCGCCGCCAGCACCAAAAACCAGCGCCCCAAGGGCCGCCCGCACCAGGACTGTACCAAACCGCACACCCGAGAGGAGCCCCACCAGGAGTGACAGCACCAAAGCTGATGCCGCCGCCGCCGCTGCAACCCGGTTGACTCGACTCATCTTAGTTTACAGAGTACGGCATATCAAAAAACACCGTCAAGTTACTCCATCCTCCCGAGAAGCCGTTTGATGAACTGTCCCACCCCGCTCCCCTCTCGATATTCCACTTTCTCCAGGCGACTGGATATCTGGTTGATGCAGACACTGGCCTTGGATTTCGGATCAAGAATCAGGAACGGTTTCTGCCGCAGGATCGCCTGCTGCACCGAAGGGTCCTCGTAGACGTACCCAAGGTAGTCTACTTTAAGGTTGAGAAACTGTCCGGCGATGTTTATCACCCGCTCGGCGACCTTTTTTCCCTCGGTAACGGACTTCACCCGGTTCACCACCAGTTTCAACCCCAGATTGAGGTTGTCCACCTCTGTGGCGATAATTTTAATGATGCCGTAAGCATCGGTGATCGCCGTGGGTTCGGGGGTGGTCACGATGATTGCCTCGTCGGCGGCAGCCACAAAGGAGAGCACGTTATTGCTGACCCCTGCCCCGGCGTCAACGATGATCACATCCGCGTGGGAGAGGTGGTACAGCTCTTCGATGAATCCCTGCCGCTCATCCTCGTTGAGGTTGGCAATTTTGGCGAATCCCGAGGCACCGGCGACGATCTGGATCCCGTAGTCGGTATCCATGAGAATGTCGCTCATCTGCTTCTGCTTGCGGATGACGTGATAGAGATTGTACTTCGGTATAATTCCAAGGACCACATTCACGTTGGCCAATCCAAGGTCCGCGTCCATGAGGACAACTTTCTTGCCCATGGCTGCGTAGCTCAGCGCAAGGTTGGTGGAGATGTTTGTCTTGCCCACCCCTCCCTTGCCGCTGGCGATGGTGATGATCCGTGTGCGGCTGGTATCTTCTCCGCCACGCCCACGCTGGCGCATGATCGCCCGTAACGTTTCTGCCTGATCAGTCATGGCTTCCCCCTGTGTGTTCCAGAGCATACGCGGACTCCCGCGCTTCGGCGGACTCCCGCGCTTCGGCGGATTCCCGCTCACCGGTGACCTCGCGGCTTCCCGGCATTTCCCTCAGCCGACGCAGAAACGTGCCTTTCCTGGCACGTTCTATGTCCTGAGGTACGCTCTGACCATCGGTAAAAAAGCTCACAGACTTTCGTTTTTCCTGCAAAGCACTGAGAATTCCGCCTACGCAGGAGGTTTCATCCAGTTTTGTCACCACCACCGAGCGATAATCGAAGGGTTCGAACTGGCGCATGATCTCCAGCATATCACCCTTTTTGGTGGTTGCACTGACCGCCAGGTGGACTTCCCCGTGGGCAGCCCGGACAAGCGCGTTCACCTCCGCCAGCCGTCCCAGGTCATGGGGGCTCTTGCCGATGGTGTCGACAAAGACAAAGTCGGCATCACTGGAGAGGGCCAGCTGTTTCTCCATCTCGGAAACGCTCTCCACTGCGGTCACCGGGATGTTCATGATCTCTCCGTATTTCTGAATCTGCTGCAACGCTCCGATGCGGTACGTATCGATCGTTATGATCCGCACATCCCAGGGGGGGTCCGCCACAGCACCGTACATCGCCGCCAGCTTGGCGATGGTGGTAGTCTTGCCCACGCCGGTGGGACCCACCAGCACCACCACGTGAGGCTTCCGCGCCCTCTCCTGCCACGGATATATCTCAATGGACTGGGAGATCCAGCCGACTACCTTCCGGGAGGTCGCCTCGTAGTCCTCCAGAAGCTCCATGGAGCATTCCCGTCGCAACCGTTCTACCGTGGCGGTGATATAGGATCCGGAGAAGTCGTTGTCTTCCATCACTTCTCTGAGCTTGCGGATCGCCCCGGTCTCGGTGACCGACCCGCCTGGGCCGGTGGTGGCAGCCCCGCGGCTCACCTCTTCCCGGAGGGAGCGGAGTTCCGTCAGGACCGACTCCAGGCGGTCCGGCTCCGGCGTCGCCGCCGGTGTTGCCTTGCCGGACAAGGCGCGAACCTGTTCCAGAATCTTGAGCCGTTCTTCCGGGGCAGTGGATCTGGTGGCAACCGATTTCACCGGTCTGGAACTGCAGTAGCCGGTTACCTCAACGGCGGTACGCTGAAACAGACCCAGGAAACCTCCGGTCTTCAGCTCTTTTCGGGAGAGTATATGTGCCCGTTCGCCGTACTTGGCGCGAATGGTATTCTGAACATCCTGGTCCGTAGCTCCCTGTTCCACAAAGTAGTCCATCACTGCCCCTCGCCTTTTGTTTGAATATTGATCTCTCCTACTGATTCGACGGAAATGTCCTCGGTAATCTCCGGGATGGAAAGAACCGCAACCTCCGGCATATCACGATGCAGACTCTGTCTGACCAGCGCCCGGGCCGCTTCGGAGCACAGTACCACCGGAGTCAACCCCCGCTCCTGCATCTCCCGTACTCGCGCTGCCACCGCGTTGATCCACTCCCGATGCACCGCCGGCGGTAACGCTGCAACCGCTCCGTTGGCCGTCTCGACCCGGCTTTCAACGATCTGCTGTTCAAGCCGCGGGTCTATGGTGGCCACGCGGATCGTCCGCTGATCGTCGGTGTACTGCAGGCAGATCTGACGACCCAGGGCCTGCCGGGCTTTCTCGGTAAGGAACCCCGTCTCTTTGCTCATCCCGGCGTAATCTGCCAGCGCTTCCAGAATGACCACCTGATTGCGGATGGAAACCTGCTCCCGCAGCAGCCCCTGAAAGACTTTCTGGATCGCCCCCAGCCCCAGGGCTCCGTTGACCTCTTCCACCACCGCGGGGTAGTCCGGTTTCAGCTGGTCAAGGATCTGCCGAACCTCCTGCCGTCCCAGCAGGTCCGAGGCGTGGCGCTTGATCACCTCGGTGAGATGAGTGGCGATGATTGATGGCGGGTCCACCACGGTGTAGCCGGCCCGCTCAGCCCGCTCCCGCTGGTCCTCGCTGATCCACTTGGCAGCAAGTCCAAACGCCGGGTCCCGGGTGGATTCACCCTCCACATCCTCACGGACGCCCCCCGGGTTGATACACAGATAGTTGTTCATCCGGATCGTTCCGCGTCCCACCTCGACCCCCCGGATCTTCAGACTGTAGTCGTTGGGTCCCAGGCGCATATTGTCGATGATTCGAATCCGCGGGACCACCAGGCCAAGCTCAAGGGCCGTCTCGCGGCGAATGCTGGTGATCCGATCAAGCAGCTCGGCCCCTTTCTCTTTGTCCACCAGGGGAATGAGCCCATACCCGAGTTCCATCGAGAGGGGATCCAACGGGGCGACGTGAGTGGGTTCAGCCTGGGTACTCTCCCGGGGCTTCTCCTGACTCTCCATTTCCTCCGCAGCTGCAGCTGCCCGGTCGCGCCGGGAAAGTCTGCGCCCAACCAGGCCGGTAAGCCCCGCCATGGGAATGAGGATATACCAGGGGAACCCCGGCAGAAGTGCCAACGCCGCCAGGAAGA